>CAKZUU010000366.1 GCA_937922175.1 uncultured Gemmataceae bacterium | reverse complement strand
ACGCTTCAAGTCGGCATCGTAATGCGCTAAAGGATGGCTGCTCATGTAAAAGTCGAGGGCCTCTTTTTCGTGGCGGAGGCGTTCGGTTTCGGTCCATGCGGGCACCTCGGGCAACGGCTCGGAGACAACGACGCCGGCGTCGCTCGTTCCCATCTCATCGAAGAAATTACGCTGTCCCCGACGCCGATCGGCGAGACGATTTTCCGCTGCCTGCACGGCACGAGGTAGGGCCGCCAACAACGCGGCTCGATGGCCAAATGCGTCGAAGGCTCCTGCCTTGATCAACCGCTCGACTGCCGACCGTGGAACACTTCGAGCGTCGACTCGTTCGCAGAAGTCAAACAGATCCCGGAAAGGCCCGCCATCTTGCCGTGCCCGGCAAATGGCTTCCGCGGCTCCGCGGCCCAGCCCCTTGATCGCCGTCAGACCGAACACAATTTTGCCGGATCGCACCGTAAACTCCGGCTCGCCCAGATTGATGTCCGGTGGAAGAACGTCCACACCCAGCGCCCGAGCATCGGCAATGTGCTCGACCAGGATGTCGCGTTTGTTGGCATCGTCGATCTCGCTGGAGAGAAGGGCGGCCATGAACTCCGGCGTGTAATGCCGCTTCAGATACGCGGTCTGATATCCCAGTCGAGCGTAGGCTGCGGTGTGACTCTTGTTGAAGCCGTAGCCGCCGAACACGACGATCAGATCGAAGATCGCCTCGGCCTGTTCCCGCGTCAACCCTCGTTGTTGCGCGCCTTGAATAAAGTCGATTTTCCTCTGGTCGATGATTTCTTTTTTCTTTTTGCTGATCGCCTTGATACAGGCGTAAGCACTCGACAGGTCGATGCCTCCCAGACGGTTGAGGATGCGCATCACCTGCTCTTGATAGACCATCACGCCGTAGGTTTCTTTCAAAACCTCGGCGACCACCTCATGAGCATCGGTCCATTTTTCTCGACCATGCTTGCGATTGACATACGAATCAACCATCCCACCCTGCAAAGGTCCAGGGCGATACAACGCCATGATCGCGATGATGTCTCGGATGTTGTCGGGCTTCATCCGCTTGAGCAATTCGCGAATCCCCTCGGACTCCAGCTGGAAGACGCCACGAGCTTCACCCCGCTGCAAGAGTTGGTAGGTCTCGACATCATCTAAGGGCAATTCGTCGATGTGCAGTCGCTCGCCCCGCGTCTTTTCGATGAGTTTCACGGTGTTGTCGATGACGGTCAGGGTGCGCAAACCCAAGAAGTCCATCTTGAGCATGCCGACTTTTTCCAAGTCCCCCATGACCCATTGAGTCGCCAACACCGGCTCGGACTTCAGATAAGACCGGGCCCCTTCGCCGTTGTCTTCGCCCTTGCGGATCGCCCGATGGACGGGGACGAAGTCGATGATCGGCCCGTTGGCAATGACCACTCCCGCCGCATGGATGCCGGCCTGACGATTCGTACCCTCGAGTTTGCGAGCTACGTCGATCCATCGCCGGGTAAGAGGATCGCTCTCGTACTCCTTGCGAAATTCCGGCACCTCGGCCAAGGCATCGTCCAGGGTCGCTCCCAAGCGAGCGGGGACGAGCTTGGTCATGGCATTTACACGGTCCAAAGGAATGTCCAGGACGCGACCCACATCTTTCAATGCCGCCTTGGCCGCCATCGTGCCAAACGTGCATATCTGAGCAACGCTGCCGGCTCCATATCGCTGCTTGACATAGTCGATCACCTGCTCCCGGCGGTCCTGGCAGAAGTCGATGTCAATGTCCGGCGCTTCGTTCCGACTCGGATCCATGAAACGCTCGAACAGCAGATCGTACTCCAACGGGCAAACGTGACTGATCTTCAGCACGTAACTGGTGATCGCCCCGCAGCCGGAGCCCCGAGCGCTGCAAGGAATCCCTCTCTCCCGAGCGAAACGCACAAAATCCCACACAATGAGGAAATAACCGGCAAACCCGAGGCGGCAAATGATGTCGAGTTCGTGTTCGAGCCGGTCGAGGGCGGCTTGGGGGGGAGGATCTCCGTAGCGCTCGCGCAGCCCCGCCCGTGCCAGCTCGCGGAGGTAGGCTTCGGGAGTTTTGCCGCGCGGCGGTGTGAACACGGGGAAGTGACGAGCCTTGAAATCCAATTGGATGTCCACGCCATCCGCAATCCTCTGACTGCGAGCGACGGCGTCCTCGTGGCCGGGAAAACGTTGGTAGACCTCGTCAGGACTCAGCACGTAGAATTGATCGCTTCCGTAGCTCATCCGTTTGTCGTCGCTGAGCTTTTTGCCGGTATTGATCGCCAACAGCACCTCATGAGCGAAGGCATCCTCTTGGCAGAGGTAATGTGAATCGCAGGTCGCCACCAAGGACCAGCCTTTCCGCCGCGCGATGTCGCAAGCCCCTTCCGCGCATTGCCGCTGGATCTCCAGCCCGTTGTTCTGAATCTCGACGTAGAAATCGTCACCGAATAAGCGGGCGAACCACTCGGCGATATGCTCCGCCTGATCGAGTTGACCTTTCAGGATCGCCTCACTGAATTCGCTGCTTGCGCAGCCGCTCAAACAGATCAGGCCTTCACGGTGTTCCGCGAGAAGCTCCTTGTCGATCCGCGGAACGTAATAGTAGCCGTCCAAAAAGGCGAGTGAGGACAACTTGATCAGATTTCGGAAGCCGATCCGATTTTTGGCCAGAAGGGTCAGGTGGTAACCCGCCTCGCCCCGACGGCGAGATTCGCGCTCCGTTCGTTTGCCCGGCGCGACGTACGCTTCATAGCCGAGGATCGGATTCAACCCCTGCTCCCGGCACTCACGATAAAACTCGATCGCCCCGTAGAGATTGCCGTGATCGGTCAGGGCCAGGGCATTCATGCCCAGATCTTTGGCCCGTCGGACAAGCTCGGGGATGCGGCTGGCACCATCGAGCAGGCTGTAATGGCTATGGCAATGCAAGTGGACGAAACGACGCTGGGACATGAGATGGTTCCATCCAGCAAGGCGTCACGACGCCAAAGGCCGACAAATGAATCATTGCGCTGGCGCGATATGGAAGTCAAAGCGATTCGCGGCATTTTGCCACGATCCCATGAAGAAGCGAAAAAACTCTGGTTTAATCCGAAAGGGTCTCCGGTTCGCCGATCGCTCGCACGTACCGCGCCAGGAGCATTTCGACGGCTTGAATTTTCTGCCACTCCTCGAAGGGGATCCGCACGCTGAGGTCGTTTTCCTCGGCCGTGATGGTCTCGCAAGCCGATGCCAACCCGCGATGAAGGAAATCAAGGATTTCGGCCAATCGCGCGGATTGAGCTGGAGTCAACCGCAGAGGGAGCGGGGGCAGTTCGCGATCGTCGGGCCGCCATTCCGGCGGATCGTGCTTCGGCTCGACGAAATCCTCGAGTTCGGGAACGACCTCGTTCGTCAACGTGAGGTTGGTCAACTTGTC
>CAKZUU010000365.1 GCA_937922175.1 uncultured Gemmataceae bacterium | reverse complement strand
GGTTCGATTCCCGCCGCCTCCATACGATCATCGACAATCAAAGGCTGGGCGAGCGACAGCACTAGGGAGGCCTCTGATGCCTTTGCGTTCGACGACAGCGACGCAGTAAATCCGTGGGTCACGAACGACCCCTAAGCTTCGCGGTGCTGTCCATCTTTCGCGGCATGGTGCGGAAGTACCAGCCCGAGTCTCTCGTGTGCCTCAAGAATGGCGAATTTCTGGTACCGGACACCAACGGCCAGGACACCGAGCAGGACCGGTTGAAACGGCGTTATCTGGACGAAGGTACACAAGCCGTCAACTCGCCTGGCGGCTTCGGCCGTTGGCGATGGACCATGACACGACATCCGGGCGAAATTCGCGACCTGCTCACTCGATTCCAGTAGATTCCCATGCCTCGAAGCGGTTCGCAAAAAGCCAACCACCACGACCCAGCAGCTAACTGATCCCCAGCAAGAGGTCGTGGCCTGTTGACTCAAGCCCGACACCCAACCGACACCTCGGCCGCTCCGTGACGACGAGCGAAAACCAACCGCACAAAATGCCGTCACCCTCTGGCTTCGTCCGAGCGACCGCTTGTTTTCCTTGGCCCTTTTTGGTATGACGCGATATAACACGGTATGGAGAAGTTAAAAAGGATGCATTCAGCCGAGAGGACGGCCCCTCATGGGAACGACCGTTTTTCAAACCACCCTCAATCTGCAACATCCTCCGATTTCGGTGACATTCTGCGACGAGATTCCAAAGGGAATTTCGCGGATCGAGCAACGGCCTCCCGCAGGGTGCACCTTCTGGAAACTGGCGACGACGAAGGTTTTTTATGCCACCCCGGAGGATCATTTTGGCTGCCCGATCGGGGCGACAGTGCATGGACTGTCATTGCCGACCGACGAAGCCCAACGTCTCGACGAAATGGGAACCATGATGACGCAGTTGGGCTACTTGAGGTCCGAAAGCCTGTCCCAGCTTCCTCGACTTCAGCGCCCTTGGGCTGCCATCCTCTACGCCCCCTTGGATCAAGCGCCTCAACCGCCGGATGTCGTCATCGTCATGGCTACTGCTCGTCCCATGATGCTTCTTCTGGAGGCAGTTGAGGCGGCTTCCCTACCAGTTTTGCCCGTCAGTGGGCGGCCGGCGTGCCACATGATCCCCACGGTGCATCATTCCAATCAATGTGCGACCAATCTCGGCTGCATCGGCAATCGGGTCTACACGCAACTCGCGGACAATGAGTTTTACCTGGCATTTCCCGGGCGGTTCGCCGATTCCATTGCGGAAAAATTGTCCGTGATTCGGCATGCCAATGAACAACTGGAAAAGTTCCATTGCGGGCGACGTCAGCCTGTTCCTGCCTGAGATGGCACGGCTTCGGTGACCAAAAAAAACAGGTTGGACTATTGGCCGGTTCTTATCATGGGCGGCGAACGAAAATGGTTCCGTCGAACAGGAACGGTCCTTTTCGACCAGCAGATGTGGTGTTGGGGACGGGATGTTGTTCGCCCCGAGGGCAACTTGTTGATCGCCTATGGCTTCACTCGCTGTGGGCGTGAGTCGGAGTTGTTCCCAAGAGAACGATGGATTTCAGCCGGCGGCGGACCGGAACAGAGAGTTTCCACGAGTGGTTATGTCCTGAGACCGTCGGAAACCGTTCCCCCTTACTGGGTTGGCCTGTGGGGGTGGGGGATGCTTTACGGCACGTCGCGAACGCCGACGCTTTTCCTTCGGCGCTTTACCTTTGAACCCCGCCTTCTCAGCCTGACCTCCCCGCCGACTTCCACCGTTGATCCAGATGATCTCCAAGCCGACACTCTGCCGCCCCACGCGAATCAACGCTCGGAATTGAGGTCATTGTTCGCTGCGGCACTTCGCTGGATTGCCGAATACGAGCGCTGGGTCGAGCAAACAGTCGGATTCGCCTATCGTCACCGCTGCGTCCAACAATGGTTCAAGAAAGGCATCCCAGCTCAGGAAATGACAGCAACCTGGGAGCAACTCGCCCACTGGACCGCTTCGCAACTCTTTTGACGGCCCTCATCCTGCAGGATCGACGGGCACCGCTTAATGCGAGCCATCGCCTCCCCAGTGTGAGTGTGCGTACCGACGGATCGACGCTTACTCCGCACGCCTTTGCGAGAACAACCAATCGAGCACTTCGGGATTTCGGTAGGTGGCTGTCCACGAATCGTGCCCGACGTTGGGGTATTCGGTGTACTTTGGCCTACCGCCGGCTTTGGTGATCGCGTCGATCATGTCGCGGGATCGCTCGGGGGGAACGACGGAATCGGCTCCGCCGTGAAACGCCCAAATCGGCAGCGAGACCAACTTGCGAGCTTGACTCGGATCACCACCCCCGCAGACCGGAATGGCCGCGGCAAAAAGGTTGGGTTGGCGGCAAATCAAGTCCCATGTGCCGTAACCGCCTTGCGACAATCCCGTCAGGTAAATTCGCCTCTGATCGATGGAAAATTCTCGACAAAGATTGTCGATCAGGTCGAGGACCATCGCCGTCGGCTGAGTCGGTTGGTCAGCTTGCTTGAGATTGTTGCGGGTACCGTAGGGCGATAGGTTGACCCAGAGTTGATCCGGCGGACATTGCGGGGCGACGAAGAAACAAGGATGTTTTTTGCGGGTCTCTTCTTGGGCGAAAACCTCGACACCGTTCCGTAACTGCTTGGCGTTGTCCGTCCCACGCTCACCGATGCCGTGAAGGAAAATAACCAGCGGAAATTTCGTGGTGCCATCGCCTGCCCAACCTTCGGGTTTCATCAGGCGATAGGGCAGTTTCGCGCCGTTTTTTTCCAGGACGTGTTTTTCGAAGAGCCGATCCATTTCCGCGCCTGTTCGTGGCTTCTGAGCGAACACAAAGGAGGTCGTTAGGAACAGACCAAAACCGACCGCCCACCAGGTTTTCAGGGGCATGCGAAACACTCCGAGCCATTGCGTCGGACTTGACAGAGTTCGGCCTTATTGTGTTCGCCAACGGAGATAAATCAAGACACGACCTTTGCAAAAACCCGCATCGGCAAGCGGCCCAAACCGGGTGCATCGCGCCGCGGGGGAGCAGATTCGGCACATCGATCGGGCCGACTCCGCATCGCTTGATGACGGTCTTGCCATTTGCGAAATAGGGGCGGTCTGCTAGAATGGCGATGTGAGTCGAAGGTGCGTCGTCTCACGCCGCAGGGATCGTCATTCCGAGCCCTCCCCAAAGCATCGATCAAACCGAACCCTGAGAATGTGGGAGAGTCGAGGTATGTTCGGCCTGGGGATGACCGAGATCATGATTCTGCTGATCCTGGGGGTACTTCTCTTCGGCAAGAAGTTGCCGGAGGTGGGCCGATCCGTGGGCAAAATGTTGGTGGAATTCAAGCGAGGAATGGCGGGATTCGAGGAGAGCCTGGAGAGCGGAAATTTTGGCTCGCCGAGGTACGAACCACCACCCCCGCCGCCCACCCGACCCCCGCAGCGGATCCAACCGACAGGTCCGAAGTTTGAGGATGAGCCGCCGGTCATCTGATGGGTCTCACGATGGCGGCAATTCGTCGCCGTGAATCGATCGATGAATCCCAACAAGAGGTGGAGTTATGAGCATGCCGATCGCCTTTAATTTGTTCGGACTCGGTCCCGCGGAATTACTGGTCATTGCCATCATCGGCCTGTTGCTGTTCGGACGAAAGCTTCCCGAAGTGGGCCGCTACCTGGGCAAGGGGATCGTCGAGTTCAAGAAAGGAATGAAAGGGCTGGAAGACGACGCGGGAGAGACGTATAACTCATCCAGCAGCGGAGCCGCTCCGACGACCAACGAAGCGGCCCGACCACCACAACGGATCACGGCGTCGGCTCCGAAATTCGACGAGCCGAACCCTTCGGAACCGCCGAAGATCTGAAGCAACTTTCGGGCGCTTAACTCAGCGGCTAGAGTGCCATCCTCACACGGTGGAAGTCACTGGTTCGAATCCAGTAGCGCCCATTTTTATCTTGTCGGTTGACCGAAGTTGATCCGCGCCTCTCCTCCGTCCTTTCTCCCAATCGCTCCGACCTTGCATCCGCCGTTATTGAGTTAATCTGCCTACCAGCACGTATCTTCCAATCTGGCGGCGTTCGCGGTCCGTCTCTAGATTGTTTAGCACGGTGACGACTCACCACTCATCTCTTTCTGGAGCCCATGCCATGTTCCAACTGTCTCGACGTCGCTTTTTGGCTCAGTCGGCAGCAGGGGCGCTGGCCCTCAGGAGCGGGGTCGGAGCGGCCAGTCCTAACAGCCAACAACTGGAACAATGGGTCGCAAGCAACAATGCCTTTAACCTTGACTTCTTCCAGAAAGCAGCGGCGAAGCCGGGCAGCCTCTTCTTCTCGTCGTTCAGCATGGAGGCGGCGTTCTCGATGTTGGCGGCAGGGGCTCGGGGGCAGACGTTGGCCCAACTGCAAAAGGCGCTTCACCTGCCCCAAGACCTCGGCACGGCCCATGCCGCCTTCCGTGAGATACTGACCCGACTGAATAACCCCAAACTGCCGACGACCAAGCGAGGCTATGAACTGAGCGTTGCCAATGCGCTGTGGGGCAGCAGTTCCTACCCCTGGAAGAAAGAGTACCTCAGCAACGTCAGCGAAAACTACGGAGCCGGCTTGTTTGAAACCGATTTCGACCAGCCCGAGGCTGCTCGCCAACGCATCAACAAATGGGTCGAACACGAAACCCGCGAGAAAATCAAAGATCTGCTCCCGGAAGGCAGCATCTCCCCACTGACCCGTTTGGTGCTGACCAATGCCATCTATTTCAAAGGCCGATGGGAGAACGAATTTGACAAACGGCTGACCCGCAACGAGAAGTTCCTCTCGGCCTCTGGAAGCGAGAAACTCGTGCCGATGATGCAAAAGACCGCCTCATTCGACTACGCAGAAATCGGACCCTGGAAAGCTCTCGACTTGCCCTACGTTGGCAAGGATGTCTCGATGCTCATCCTTTTGCCCAAAGAACGCGGCGGCTTGAAGAGGCTGCAAAGCCAACTCAGCGTGAAATGGCTTTCTGACGTGGCGTCAGCTTTGCATCCGGTGCCCCAGGTCATCGTCGGGGTGCCGAAATTCAAAATTGAATCGGAATATGACCTGAAACCCCTGCTCCAGCAACTGGGCGTCACCGACGTTTTCTCGGATCAGACGGCTGATCTCACGGCAATGCACCAAAGTGCGGAGAAGCTGTGCGTGACGACCGCCGTCCATAAAGCCTATGTCGATGTCAACGAGGAGGGAACCGAAGCCGCCGCCGCGACCGGGATCGTGGTCGGCGTCCGCAGTGCCCCGGCGCAACCGGCCGTCTTCCGGGCCGACCATCCCTTCGTCTTCGCCATCCGGCACAAGCCGACCAATGCCGTTTTGTTCTTCGGCAAAGTCGAAGATTTTTGAGAAGTGCCTCCACGAGGAGCGGCTCAACACCTCTTGGCTTTCATTACCGAGGAGACATCGTCCCGTCGTGGTGTCGCCGGTCCATCTCACGGCTCGGCGTAGTACCAGCCGTCCCTGGATGGCCGCTCCTTTCCCCACCGTCCGCCTCCGTCTCGCTTTGGCCCATGGATCTGAACCTGGGGCGGGGGCGTCAAGGCTCCCATCCGATGGCAGCTGCCACCTGCCCCAAGCGAAATCCGTCGGTTAACCGACCGAGGGGACGTATCCGCCAGGAGATACGGTCGCATACGTTTTCAATTCTTAAGATATATTCTTACAAGACGTTACGATTATTCGACGAACAAATCGAAGTCAATTCTGACTTTTTCGGCCGGCTTGGGCCGGTCGAAAACGGGTATTGGCTTTCCGCAGAAAAAGATTAAAAAACGTTCAAAACGTTCAAATTATCTTGACAGATTGGTTCTAGGGCGGCAAAAATCTGGTTGTTTTGAACGTTTTCCTTGCGGTTCCTCCGCTGGACAGGTAGAGATCGACCCTCTCTGAGAGACTCGTCATGACCATTGCCGCCCGACCGGTGACGAAGGAAGCCCAACCCCGATTCATTTACGATGCCTCGTTCGAGGCCGACGACGCGGAAAAGCGTTATCGGTATCAGCAAGAGGAAATGGACCCCACTGCCTCTCACATGCCGGATGAAATGACACGTGAGACGGCCCGGCGGATGCATTATGCAGCGTGGCGGTGGAGTCGGGCGAACAACGCACGGGAGGCATCGCGTTGGCGGCAACGGTATCTGCTCGAACGGAACCGGATCGTCGTTGGGAACCGGAAACTGGTGTATCGTGCCGTGCAGAAGTGGGCCGCCACTCCGCAAATCGCCGACGACTTGATCAGCGAATGCCAAGTGGCATTCATCAAGATTGTGGCCGCTTTCAATCCGTGGCTGGGCATTCGCTTCAGCACCTACGCGGTCACCTGTCTGATGCGTTCCCTGAATCGCATCACGAAGAGGCAGGCGAACGACCGACTGGCCCAGTCTCGATCGTTGGATGCGATTCCACACTTGGAGAGCTCGCAATACGAAATCGAAGACAGGGCCGACCCTCGCCTCGACATCTTGGAGCGGTATCTTGGGGAGACCGCGACTTTGCTGACGCCCCGAGAGCGGTTTGTTATCACGCACCGCTATCACCTCAATGGAGGCGGGCAGGAGGTCGAGACCCTGGAGCAAGTCGGCAAAGCCCTCGGATTGTCCAAGGAACGAGTGCGACAGGTTCAGAACGCTGCCCTGAACAAGCTGCGCGAGGCATTGTTGGCGGACGGACTCAAGATTTGACGTGCCTGGACCGGTGGCTCGGGTCAGGCAGGGCGATGATATTCGATCGGATCTGGTCTGGATCGCGAAATCGGGGGCACCCTGCGAGAGCAAGGTTCAGCAGCCCTGAAGAAGTGCCTCCTCCGCCGATTGAACGAGCGCTACGACATCGCGTGCCGATTCGGCCTGACGTAACGAGTCAGCGAACTCGGGGCGTCGCATCAGCCGCGATAAGCGCGACAACACCCGGAGATGTTCGGCGTCTTCGACACAGCAAATCAGGAAGAACAAGTCGGTGAGGCCATCGCGTCCTGCACCGAACGCCACGCCCCCTGGACTGCGAGCGAAAGCGATGACGGACTCTCCCTGCGCGTAGGGTAGTCGGCGATGGGGATGCGGTGTGGCGAAGCCCCCGGGCCACGCCGTCGCTCCACGCGACTCTCGCAGTTCAACGGCTTCCGTGATGGCCTCGATATCCCACAATCGGTTCGAACGGTCCGCTAATTTCACCAAGTCGCGGATCGCGGAGTTCTTGGTACGGGCGCCGAATTCGAGGTCGATGCATTCGAGCGGCAACAACGGAGCAATCATCGGCTCGACCTCGGCGGTGCGACTGCCGCGATCGATCCCTCGCAACTCCTCTTCCGTCCAGCGCGGAAGTTCGTTCTCGACCCAACTCTGGATTTCGGCGGTTGTGAAACGCCACTCTCCGCCGACTTTTCGGCCCGGCAAGTATCCACGGTTGGCCAGCTTCCCCAGTTCGCGCGCATCACGACCGAGGAAGCTGGCCAACTGGTTCAAGTCCATCACATCGTGACTCATTTCCCGATCCTGACGTTACAATAACCTCATCCTCTTCTGCATCGGTGACATTCTAGGACGCGTTCAACATTTTGCCCAATCCCTACCGTCTGGTTATCCCGCGTTCGGTGTACGAAGGAATGATTCGTCACGCACGGCAGGATTTTCCGGCCGAAAGCTGTGGTCTACTCGGCGGTCGGTTCGACGGCAACCAAGCCAACGCCGAGCAGTACTACCCGCTCGTCAACGTCGCTGATGACGCCACCCGACGCTATCAAGCAGATATTCGGAGTCTACTGGCGGTGCATCGGGCGCTGCGTGAGGTCGGTCAGCGGGAGGTCGCGGTTGTCCACTCCCATCCGCACTCTCCAGCCGTTCCCAGCCGGATGGATCTGACGCAAAATGCCTACGGTGACGCGGTGGTGCATCTGATTATATCACTTCGGTCGAGCCGACCGGAAGTTCAAGTTTGGTGGCTTTTACCGGATCAATTCGTACCGGCAGACTGGAGGGTGGTGGACGACCCGACGAAATGAGGACAACACCGGCCTGTTATTGGTCGGATCCCGCGTGAAAGCGACTCAGGCGCGTCGAGTTCAGGTCAACGGTTGATCCCACTTGTCCAATTGATATTGCAGTTCGGCGAGGGTGAGAGTGACGCCGTCGTCCAAACCGCGTGGGGAGGTCCAGCGTTCGACAGACGACTGTTGTCGGATCCGTCGGACTTCCTGCTCCAAGCGTTCCAGCCACTCGGGCAAATCCAACCCGATGCCGATGGGTTCTTGAGTCAGCGGGACCAACCCCTCTTCCAACCGTTGAAGTCCTTCGCGCGAGGAGGAACTGTCGGAGGCCTCACGCATGGCCGGACCGACATAAGCGACCAGACGATCGATCATCAAAGGACGGACAAAACGCTCCTCGAAACGATCTCGAACGGTGCGCAAGCGTAGACCGTGTCGGCGTTCCAAGTCGTCGAGTTCGGCGAGCAATTGATCCGCCAAGGAGCTCGTGAGGCGGGCCATATTAGCTTGCCACATCTGGGCGGCTGAGTCTCTTCCCCGCCGACAGAGAACCTCGTGAGCCAAAACGAGCGGACGCATCTGCCAGGCGTACCGCTCGTACTTGCATTTCAGCCGCAGAAAGTCGATCAACAGGTGCAGATTCTCACCGTAATCCGATTGCGTCGTCGTGCTGTTGTAGTCGCGGTATTCCTCGTGATGTTCGATGAGGGCCTGACAGAGATATTCCAGAATCGAGATCGTTTGCTTCCGTGGGAGTCGGCCGGCGGTCAATTCCTCGATCAACTTGGGAACCTCGGTCCGTCGGGATTGGTCCTCGACCCAATGATCCAAGCCACGATGCACGACGGTGCGCAAGTTGGCTAGGGAGAGAAACTGCGGGGTAAACAAGTCGCCGCCGTACCGCCGAATGAAATCCTTGAACTCGTCCCAATCGCACTCCGGCGGGGGAGATTCGAGGACCGACAAGCGCAAGGTCTGACTGTGTTCCAGCCATAGATTGAGGAACGCTTCCGTGATTCGGCGTAACAAATCGATGAGATCATGTTGCCGTTGTTCCGCCTCCGACCAAGATCGAACCGCGTCCAAAAGTGCTTCCAACACGCCTTGCAAGGCGGCGGGAAAGAGATGATCGAATTCGGAGACTTTTCGCCCGTGCGGGGGAGAAGTCTGTTCCATGGTTCGGGCCAGGCGGATCAGATGGAAAGTTTCGCGGATGAGACCACGACGCGGCAGGCGTTCGAGCAAGGAGCCGATGGCGGCTTGCGCTCGTCGGCACTGCAAGATGTTTCGAGGATGTCCCCCCGCCGACATCGGCACGAACAGCAGTGGTTGTTGACGCAATTCATGCATGAACGCCCCGAGGATTCGTCGGAGCGACTTCGCATCGCCGCGCACCAGTTCAACTTCGAGTTGTTGAGCCAGCGGTTCCCAAGGAGCGTCATGGGGCCAGGTTTGTAGTTGCTCCCCCGTCAACGGTCCCAATCGTCGCACGGCTTGCCCTAATTCCAAAGTTGTTTCAATGAGGGCTTCGGCCAATTGTTCGCGGTGATAATGTCGGCGGTCGTATTCCATCACCTCCTCGAAACCGCCAACCGGTTCGGGAACCCTCAAGGCGTGAACCTCATCGAGCAGGGCAATCAGCGCCGGCTGCCAATCGTGTGCCGACTTCCGCCAACTTTTCACGATCTCTTGTCGGTCGGTGGACTCAGCCACCCAGCGGAAAAGAAGAGGGGCGGCTTGCTGCCACAATCGCGCGACCGTCGTCAGGAATTGAAGCCGATCCTCCAGATGTCGGAAGTCCTCCTCAGTGGGGAACGTTTCCCGAGGCGCGTCGCCGATCACCGCCCCCTCATCGTCGTCGGTTGAATCTTCAAAAACCATCTCTTCGTAGGCCGACGCGAAAGTGTCTTCCCGCGATGCCGACGAGGCCGTCAACGTCCACGGAGGCACGCCCCAAAGCTCGTCGGCGTTGGCTTCCAACAGTTCAAAAAAGCGGATCGTCAGCACCGCGCGTTCGGCTTCGGGGAGGCTGCTCTGCATGACCTGCCCGAGCCAGCGTTCGGCCAGGAGGTAGAAGGAATCGTCCTCTTCGGCGAGCGGGACGTGGTCGGCCTCGCTGAGCCAAGTCATCAGCAACCCGGCGGCGGCCCGAAAATCTCGACGAAGCAAGAGGGCGTCGATGACCTGGGCAAACGCCGCCGGCGACTTGAACCCCTCGCGATGTTGACGCCAATACGCCAAGTCGCCGGGCTGTTGAGCAGCACGGATTCCCGCCAAGGCTTGAGCGACGTGCTCGGCCGCGGCTGCTCGCTCCTCCCCTTTGACTCGGGGCAAATCCGCAACCTCGTAGACGGCGTGGCGATCCCACCACGACGCCAGGCGATGCATGTTGTCTTGCACTTGCCGTCGAAGTTCTTCCTCACCCGCCGATGCTGCCGACGACAAAATCGACGCATAGAGGTGAAACATCCGGTGCATCGTTTCGACCAAATCGTCCAGCCGCTCGTCGTGAATGCTGTCCTCGCGCGAGGTAAACAGAGGGAACAGGGCCTGAAACCCCAAGGCATTCCAGGGATCGACGATGGCCCCACAGTTGATTCCCCGATGCAGCAACTGTTCGGCTTCGGTGAGCAGTCGAAAAGCCCGGACAGGATCGCCCTGATCGACGGCGAATTGCCCGGTGGCGAGACGCCAGCGAATTTCTGTCAGGAAGCGCACGGAGACGGATTCGAGGCGGTCGGAGTGTCGCCGACTGACGTCGGGATACCCCATTTCCGCGAAGAGCAAGGCGAGATGACTCTCCTGCAATTCAATGGCGCGCCGCCGGGCCAAGCACTGATTGATATGCTGTCGAGCCGCCCCAAACGGCTGCTGAAGACGAGCCGCCTCGTCACGCAGCTTTTGGCCATGTTCGCCTTCGACCGCCGCGAGGAGCCGTTTGTAAAACCCGTCGCGATACCGAGCGACGCGAGGCACCAGTTTGGACAACGTCACTGTGGAATCGAAGAAGGTCGGCCCGCTGCCGCTGATCCCCGAGCCCATCAACACCGTACCGGCGAGCACCGCCGCCGCCTCGAAGACGCGCTCGGATCGGGTCACCCCCGGTGTGTCGTGGTTCGGCACTCGCGACAAAATATCGTCCAGCGTCCGCTTTCGCAAGACAAAACGACGATACCGACCTTGGGCATCGACCTGATGCGGATCCCATTCGCCGAACAAATAGTTGGGCCGGCGCGTCACCGGATGGCTGTGTTCAATCGGTCGAGGGTCATACGCCAATTCGTCGAGCAACTCCAGGTCAAAACAGGCTTCGTGCAACAAGTCAGCGTCGGTCTCCCGCAACAACTTCAACGCCAACTCGACGACGTCGTGATACTTTCCCTTGGCGACCCCCGCGCCCCGAATGTAGATAGGAACCGGGCGGATCTTCTCGTGAGGGTAGAAATCGGTCGGCGGTCGGCTTTCCAACACCGCGATCGGTCGATGGCCGACAAAATCGTTGAGCAGCTGCAGGGCCCCCTGCACGATTCGCTCTGTCTCTTCCCACGGCGATCCCTGCCGTAAGACTGCCTCGGCCACCCGCGCGACGAAGAAGGGAGTCAACAGTTCTTCATCGGGGAGATGTCCCAGCCAATCCTCGTGATGCTTTCGATAAGCGGGAAGCATGTGGTCGAAGATCA
>CAKZUU010000364.1 GCA_937922175.1 uncultured Gemmataceae bacterium | reverse complement strand
TCAAACCGTCAATCACCTCCCCGATCTTCGCTGGGTCATTATCGCAAAGTGCAACCAGACGAAAACCCTGCTGCTGAAATCCGTGGTAACGGAGCAAGGCCCTCGCGAGATTGCCAACACCGACGACGATCGCTCGCCATTCGCGATCAATTCCCAAAGCTTTCCGGATCGCCCAAATCAACTCAGAGGTCGAGTACCCGATCCCTGGTTGACCCAGATTCCCCAAGCAGGCAATGTCCTTGCGAACCTGAGCATCGCTGATTCCCAGAACTTCGCCGACCTGGCCACTCGAAACCTTCTGGCACCCTTCGCGACGCAAAGCCTCTAGACACCGCAAGTAAAGGCTCAATCGCCGCGCACTCGCCACGGACAACGGCAAGGCCGCGGTGAATGTCGTTCGTTCTGGGTCCATCTTGCTCATTTTCGGCCGAGAGCCGTTCGGCTCGTCGTGAGATCCTCCAATGTAAGCCCGGCCGATCATCGGGTCAAGGCGATACCTAGGATCCATTCTATCGGCTCTCGCAACCGAACGGAACGAATGACTCGGAAAAATAGTTTCTGAGAGCAACCGAACTTCGCGATCTGGCGGCAAGCATCGCCTGACTCCCATCAATTCGGAACAACGGACGCAACCTTCTAGGGTAAAAAAAGTTGAGGACTTTGTGAAAAAAATCACAATTGCCCATTGACTTTGCACTTGAGCCTCACAAAATGACAGGACTTTCGGAGGTCCGGCACGTGGCCGAGGCTCCCCCTTCCTCGCGGTCGATGGCGTACATGATCGCCTTGGGCCAGGTTGGCATGGAGATGGTGATCCCCATCGCCTTGGGGGTGATCGCGGATCGGTGGTGGGGGACGACACCTTGGCTGATGACGGTCGGCGTGGTGGCAGGGCTGCTCGGGGGATTGGTCCACATGGTCGCTCTGCTACGGCGACTCGACCGGGCGGAGCGGACAGCGAAACGCGGGAAGAAGCAGTCGTGAAGAAACCGTTGGGTCTCTTTTTCGTGGGTTCGTTGCTTGGCGCGGTGGCGCTGGCGGCGATCTACTATTGCCGCGAGGGGGCCTGGGGCGTCGCCAAGGCAGCCGCTGCGGCAGTGGTATGTGTCATCCCCGGCGTCGTCTCGCTCGCGTGGGTGTTGTGGTCACAGTCGCGGGATGCAGCGCAGCAGCTTCTCGCCACGATGGGAGGCATGGTGTTGCGGATGGCCGGCGCCCTGGGTGGTGGTTTCGCGTTCTATCATATGGTGCCTTCGTTCCGAGCAGATCGGGGTGGGACGTTAAGTTTCTGGGCAGCGGTCTTGCTGAGTTATTTGGGAACATTGGCGTTGGAAACGACCCTGGCCACGCGATCTCGCTTTGTGTTAGCATCCGAGCGGCGCCGTTGAGGATTCAGTCCATGACATTCGGTGCGAGTTTTTTCGACCATGTGCTGGACACGACGCATTGGCATATCTTCGACAGCACCGGGTTTGGATTTCACCTGCCTGAGTGGTTAACCAAATTTGTTGTTTTGCAAATAATTGCAGCGGTGGTCGTGGCGGTTCTTTACATTCGGTTGGCGCGTCGGGTCCAGTTTGGGGATCCCCCACGGGGTTGGAGTTGGAATGCACTGGAGGTTTTGCTGACCTTCATTCGAGATCAGGTTGCCAAACCAACATTAGGCGAGGAAGATGCGGATCATTACGTTCCGTTTCTTTGGACGATGTTTTTGTTCATCCTCGCGAACAATTTGTTGGGGTTAGTCCCATTTATGGGTTCGGCGACGGGGAGTATCCTCGTGACCGGTGCGTTGGCATTGTGTGCGTTTGCGTTGATTCACGGGGCCGCCATCGTTCGTCATGGTCCGGTGCACTACCTGAAGTCCTATTATCCGCACATCGATGCGCCGGGAGGCTGGCTCATCGGTTTGTTTATTGCCTTTATTGAAATTTTTGGTCACTTTATCAAGACGTTTGTCCTAGCTGTTCGTTTGTTCGCTAACATCTTTGCGGGGCACATGGTGTTGGCAGTGATCTTATCATTCATCGCGATGGCCAAGCATGTCCCGGATCTGTTGTTCTGGCCGATCAGCATCGGCAGCGTGTTATTTATTGTGGCGCTGAGTTTGTTAGAATTGTTCGTAGCCTTTTTGCAGGCGTATGTGTTTGTCTATCTCACGGCATTGTTTTTGGGATCGACTCTCCATCCCGAGCATTGATTGGTGCATTCTGTGCTTGGGTGGAGTTTGCTAGCAGAACGTTTGGTTCCACCTGTAGTTTTAAACTGGAGAGCGAATATCCATGAAAGCCTTCCAAATCTTGACGATGGTGCTGGTCGTCCTTCTGTTGGCCGCAGTGCCGGCGATGGCGCAGGACCCGGCGGGTGGCGGGGGAACCTCGCTGTTGGGTTCGTCGAAATATGCCATCGGCATCGGCGTGGGACTGACGATTATTGGGGCGGCCTTCGGCTTCGGGAAAATTGGCTCGGCAGCCCTTGATGGTATGTCCCGACAACCGGAAGTCGCCGGCGACATCCGCGGAGCGATGATCGTGATCGCGGCCCTCTTGGAAGGTGCAACGTTCTTCGGCCTGCTGATCTGTTTGCTGACGTTGTTCGTCTGATTCCCTTGTTTCGCCCGTGACGACTGGGGATGTAGGGTATCTCGCCCCGTCCGCGTGTCGATTCTTCGCTGAGGTTGCCGGTTATGCGACCAAGCCTGCTGTTGCTGATTTCGCTTCTGGTCGGA
>CAKZUU010000363.1 GCA_937922175.1 uncultured Gemmataceae bacterium | reverse complement strand
ACTGCCCGCGATTGCACCGAACGAGTCATTCGCGAGATCGACCCGGCTGCTCGGGTCGTTGCGGACTCGGATATCGCGGTCCTTTTTGTCTTCGGAGTTGGAATGCGGACACATACGGGAGTGGCTCGGAAGATGTTCGGCGCCCTGGCGGAACGTCAAATCAATATTCGAATGATCAATACTAGTGAAGTCTGCTTCAGCGTTGTGGTTGAGCAGACACGCGGCCAGGAGGCGTTGGAATGTCTGCGACGGACCTTTGAGTTGACGACCAACGGAAACAGTCCATCGTCGCTCCACTAGTGAATCGTACCATCCCCCAGAAACCTTATATCGATGTCAGAGAGGGGCGGCTCACGGCGCGATCGCATCGTTCGACGATGGCAGGCGATCGTCTCTGGAGAAGCGGGCGGAGTCGTCGCCCCAGTCGTCCGTTTGTCTCTTCTGCCACTCGCCATGATCTACGGGTTTGTCATGTCTTTCCGCCGCTGGCTTTATCGGCGAGGCTGGTGGAGATCGCACCCAACTCCGATTCCCGTCATCAGCGTCGGGAATTTGACGGTTGGGGGCACGGGCAAAACTCCGTGTGTCGAGATGATGGCCCGCGATCTTTGCTGCCAGGGATTCCGCGTCGTCATCCTCAGTCGTGGTTATGGCAGCTGCGAGGGGAGGAACGATGAAGCTCTGGTCCTGGAGGAAAACCTTCCCGATGTTCCGCACCTTCAGGGGATCAATCGCCGCGAACTGCTGCAAATCGCTGTCGATGAACTCGAGAGCGAGGTTGCCCTTTTGGACGACGGGTTTCAACACTTGAGACTGTCGCGGAGTCTGGACATTGTTTTGTTGGATGCGAGCGACCCTTGGGGCGGTGGCTGGCCGCTCCCCCGTGGGTTGTTGCGCGAACCCCGGGGGGCATTGAAGGATGCGGACGTCGTCATTCTCACGCGATCCGATCAGATTTCGTCTCAGGTGGTCGCGGAAATACGTCGATGGATCGAGCGGCGCGTGCCGGGTTGCCTGATCTGTGAGGCGGTGCATGAAGCGGTGGGATGGCAGAATCACAAAGGGGAAATCGTGTCCCTTCATCGGTGGGCAGCTCGTCCCACGGCCGCATTTTGCGGGATTGGCAATCCTGAGGCCTTTCGCGCGTCGTTGCTGCGGCTGGGCGTGGACGTGAAACATTGGCGCACCTTCCCTGATCACCACGCGTACACTCGGCGAGATGTTGAAGAGTTGTCCGAGTGGGCGAGGAGCCTGCCCCCGGAAGGAATCGTCTTGACGACGCAGAAAGACTTGGTGAAACTACGGATCCCGGAAATCGGAGGCCGACCGCTGTGGGCCTTGCGTGTTGCCTTCCGAGTCACCGAGGGAGAAGTGACCCTGCGCGAACGAATTCGCAAGGCAGTGGATGCCTAGCCCGGGGGAACCGGGCCGCTTTTCCGAGGTCGGCATGAAGCCATTTTCACTCGATGGTTTGCGGACGTACGAACTGTCATCTCGACCGAGCAAAGTGTTTATTGAGGATTTGGGGCGGCCATTGGGGGGCATTTCGTCCATCTCGGATTGGGTCGATTCGTTGCCGCGCCAATTAGCTGCCCAATCGCTTCGGCGAATTCGCGATCATTGGGTCCGAGCCCGTGCGGAGGCGCGATGCGTGGTGGCGGCCATTGGGGGGCACGTCATCAAGACCGGCTGCGGCCCCTATTTGATCGATTGGATGAAGAGGGGATGGGTCTCGGCCGTGGCGATGAATGGCTCGGCGGCGATTCACGACTTCGAACTCGCCTGCGCCGGGAAAACCAGTGAAGATGTCGCGGCCCAATTGAGCGATGGCCATTTCGGAATGGCTCGGGAGACGGCGGACGCCTTCGCAGTGGCGTCGCATCGTGGAGCCCAGCAGGGGCGTGGCTTGGGCGCTGCCTTGGGCGCGTACATCGCCGAGTCGGGGCTGCCTCATCGTGAGGTGAGCGTGTTGTACGCTGCTCATCTGTTTGGAATCCCCGCGACAGTTCACGTGGCGATCGGGACAGACATCGTGCACATGCATCCGCATGTGTCCGGAGCTGCCTTGGGCGAGGCAACGCACCTCGATTTTCGGCGGTTGTGCACGGTCGTGTCGCAACTCGCTCAGGGGATGTGGTTGAACATCGGCAGTGCGGTCATTTTGCCGGAAGTCTTTCTCAAGGCAGTGTCAGTCGTTCGGAACTTTGGCTACACGCTGGAGGGGCTGATCACTGTCAATTTCGACAAAGAGTCGCGATATCGCACGCTGATGAACGTTCTCTTTCGACCCGCTGCCGAGGGAATCGAAGTGATCGGTCATCATGAGATCCTCCTCCCGTTGATGCATGCGATCCTGGTTGCCGCCGAGGTCCGGGAAGCCCCCCAATTCCCTCGTCTGGCCGCGTGAGGGGTGAGTCGATGGCGTCCGACTTAATCGACTTGATCAATCGGTTGGGAGAGCCGAGCATTCTGGTCCTTGGTGACGTGATGCTGGACCGTTACGTTTGGGGCCATGCGGAGCGAGTCAGTCAAGAGGCCCCGGTGGTGACTTTGCGAGCCACTCGCCGCGAAGAACGTTTGGGCGGTGCGGCCAGCGTGGCGTCGATGCTTCGGGCTTTGGGTGCCCATGTGACTTTAGCCGGCGTCGTGGGCGACGATGCCGACGCACAACGCCTCCGCGATTTGGTTGACGATCAAGGGATCAACCAAGATCTGCTCTGGACGGACCGCCGACGTCCCACGACGGTCAAGGAACGCTATCTGGGATTGGCACAGCAGCGGCACCCGCAACAAATGCTCCGCGTGGACTACGAATCCCGGGAGCCGATCTCGCAATCGGTCGGTGATGACCTGGCTCGGTTAATCTTGTCCCGATGGCCGAGGTGGGACGCGGTGTTGGTCAGTGACTACGGCAAAGGGGTGTGTGTACCGTCCTTGTTGGCACCGTTGATCGATACGGGTCGACGCCGAGGAATTCCCGTTCTGGTCGATCCCGAACGCCAGGGAGACTACCGCAAATACATCGGTTGCACGGCGATCACGCCGAACCGATTAGAGGCATCGTTTGCCGCGGGATGTCCCGTCGAGGACATTTCGCAGGCCTTGCACGTCGCCGCTCAATTGCAGAAGAGTCTGGACCTCGAGGCGGCAATCGTGACGCTGGACAAGGACGGAATGGCGCTGTCGCTCCGGAATCACGAACCGCAACATTTCCCGACACGGCCGCGGCAAGTCTATGACATCACCGGCGCGGGAGATATGGTCCTGGCGGTTCTCGGCTTAGCGATGGCCGGTGGCGCCGATTTCCCGACGGCCGTGCGTCTGGCCAATGTCGCGGGGGGGCTCGAAGTCGAGCGGGTGGGTGTCGCTACCCTGCGTCGGGCCGAACTCATCGCCGATTTGTTGCACTTACCTCCGGACGACAAGGTGTTCGATCTGGGCGAACTCGTGTTCGACATCGAGCACCGTCGCCGCTCCGGCCAGCGAATCGTTTTCACCAATGGTTGCTTCGACGTGCTGCACGCGGGACACGTTCAATGCTTGCGGGAGGCCAAGGCACAGGGAGACTGGTTGATCGTCGGCCTGAACAGTGATCGGAGTGTTCGAGAACTGAAGGGTCCGGGTCGGCCCATCAACAACATTCATACTCGTGCCGCTGTCCTGGCCGGCTTGCAAGTTGTGGATGCAATCGTCGTCTTCGACGAGCCGACACCATTGCACTTGATCGAAGCCCTCCGACCGGACGTACTGGTAAAAGCCGGTGACTACCGACGCGAAGAAATTGTGGGAGCCGATTTCGTCGAAAGCTACGGCGGTCGTGTTCATATCGCCGCCTATCGTGCGGGAGTCTCCACGACCGAATTGATCCGACGGATCCAAGCCGCATGAGGAGTCTTGCCGTCTTTCTACCGAATTGGATCGGCGATGTGGTCATGGCCACACCGGCGATTCGCGCGATCCGTGTCGCCTGGCCCGACGCCCGATTGATCGCTTTCGGCCGGTGCTATGTTGCCGAAGTCTTGAACGGAAATCCCTGGTTTGATCAGTTTCAACGCCTGCCCACAGGCTGGCTGAGCCTTCTTCGCAACCTCCGCACCCACCGGAAACGATTCGATGTCGGTCTGCTTTTCCCCAACTCCCTGCGCTCGGCCCTGACGGGAAAACTCCTCGGCTGTCGTCAGTTGATTGGGTACGACCGGGGCGATCGGGGCTGGTTGCTCAGCCAACGTCTCTATCACGAACGTGGTCGTGGCGGACGATTTCGACCGATCCCCATCATCTTTTCCTATGCCCGTCTGGTCGAGCGACTTGGCGCGACGGTTCGTTCCTGGCATCTCGAGCTTTTTACGACTCCGGAGGACGAAGCGGCGGCGGACAGCGCCTGGCAACGATTCGGAATTGCCCGTGGGGAACCGGTTGTGTTGCTTCACCCGGGAGGCGCGTTCGGCCGTGCCAAGCATTGGCCCATTCCGTATTTCGCTTGGTTGGCAAGGAATTTCGTCGATCGAGATGACCACCACGTTGTTGTTCTTTGTGGTCCGAGCGAATGCGACCATGCCCGCGAGATCGTCCGAGAGGCAAACCGATCGAGAGTTCATTCCCTCGCGGAAGTCTCACCGACGATCGGTTTAAGCAAGGCGTGCGTGCGCCGGTCAATGCTCTTGGTGACGACGGACAGCGGGCCGCGACATTTTGCTGCCGCGTTCGACATTCCGTGTGTGACGTTGTTCGGACCGACCTACATGGAGTGGACGCGGACGTTCCATCGAAAAGAGATTTCCTTGCAACAGGTTGTGCCGTGTGGCCCGTGTCAACGACCGGAATGTCCCCTCGACCACCGCTGCATGATCGATTTGCGCCCTGAGTATGTTTACGCCGTTGCTCGGCCGATCTTAAAGAGGGAGATCGTGCATGCCGCGTGACATTTCGGGCGTCGTCGAGGAACATCATCGCCTTGCTGCGGGCCGCTTGATGCTTTCGGCTCGATATGCATCGTGGCTACGCTCCCTCGGACTGCAGACCCTAGAGTCGTTTCTCCAATTGAACGGGGAGATTATCAGTGGGCACCCTCGGCGTCATGTCATGCGCGTCCGAATCTTGGGTGAGACCTGCTTCCTCAAGAAAGAACATCAGGTGAACCGCTCCGATCGCCTGAAAAACGCGATCGCGGGGTTCGGCTTTGTTTCGTCGTCCTGGCGCGAGGCGATGATGCTTTCATCGCTGGCAGCGGCGGGAGTCCCATGCCCCGAGTGGATGGCGACAGGTGAAACACCCAATGGTCGAGCGTTTTTGCTCCTTCGTGGTCTGGTCCAGAGGGTCAGCTTGCGCGACCTCTTGGAGAGCGGCGGGGTTGCCACGCAACTGGGGAGGCGCTCCCTCTGCTGTCAATTGGCCCACGTGGTGGCGATGATCCACTCCTTGGGCATCACGTACCCCGACCTGGTGGCCAAGCATATTTTGTTGTCTCTCAACGGCGACTTTCCGGCATTCGTCGATTGGCAGAGAGGACGCCGAGCCCAACATTTGTCATGGCGGGAACG
>CAKZUU010000362.1 GCA_937922175.1 uncultured Gemmataceae bacterium | reverse complement strand
TGGCTTTTCTCACTCTGGGCGTCCTGATTCGGCTGGGGAATCTGTTGACCTACTCCAGCGATTGGCTCGACGGTCTCGCCTTTGTCGTGTGCGTGGCAGGAGTTTTTGTTTTCCTGGGTGGGGACAACACACTGCGATGGGCGTGGCCTTCGATCGCTTTTCTCATTTTCATGTTTCCCTTGCCCTACCGAATTGAGCGGTCGTTGGGAGGAGAGTTGCAATCCATCGCGACTCGAGCGAGTACCGCGATTTTTCAGCTGGCGGGATTACCGGCCGTTTCGGAAGGCAATGTCATCCTCATCGAGGATTTGCGCTTGGGTGTCGCGGAAGCGTGCAGCGGTTTGGGAATGCTGCTGATTTTCGTGGCCCTGAGCTTCGGTTTTGCGGCGGTGGTCTCGCGTCCCCTGTTGGATCGGACCATCTTGGTGGTCAGCAGCATTCCCATCGCCGTCGTGTCGAACGTGGTTCGCATTACGCTGACGGGTTTTTTGCATGTTTGGGTGGGAAGCCGCTTGGCGGACCTGGTGTTTCATGATTTGGCGGGCTGGTTGATGATGCCTTTGGCGTTGGTGATGTTGTGGCTCGAGATGAAGTTTTTGACGTATGTTTTGGTGGATGAAGAAATTCCCGACGACATCGAGATGGCGTTTGGCGTCCGGCCGCGAAGCCAAAGGCCTCTGCCGACGGAAAAAATCTGACCTATGAGATGAGAAGCCGCGACCATGTCCACCAATCCGCCCAAGATGAGTGACAAAATCGTGCCGGAGGCGGATCCCTCCACTGCCGGCCTATTGCCGCTGTCCCCGGCGTGGGGACCGAATCTAGCACCGGGCGTGGCACCTCCGCCACCGATCGTCACCGCACCGCCAAACGGCTTGGCCCTGTTGAAGGCGTTGAAAAGGCGGTGGCAATTGGCTGCCTTCCTCGCGCCCGTCGCCGGGCTGCTGGTGGCACTTTCCATCTACTTCTTCACACCCGCCGGGAAGTACACCGCCCGGGCAGTGCTGGAATTAAATCCGCGGACGCCGTCGTTAACCTTTCGCCCCGTCGAGGACGTCTCTCTCGACAACTTCCGCCAAACGCAGATTGCCCTGATCAAGAACCAGAAGGTGATTAACGCGGCGTTGAGAGATCCCAAGCTCAACCAGCTTCAGACCCTCAGGGAAATGGGCGATCCACTGTCTTGGTTGGAACAGGCGTTGACCTTCAACGCACCAGGAAACGCGCAGGTTTTAGAGGTGAAGCTGCAAGGGGAGCATCCCGAGGACATCCGCCTGTTGTTGAATGCGATCGTCAAAAATTACCTCTCGGAATTCATCAGTTCCGAACAGGTAGTGCGAAATGCACGACTGGAAGCCCTCCGACGTTTCGAGAGCGACTTGGATTCAGAGTTGAAACGGGACGAAGCGGCACGCCGTCAGTTTTTCCGCCAAGGCGGTGGGGGTGCCAGCGCGGCAACCGTTCAAATGGCCTTCCTTCGCGCGGACATGGAACGGATCAAAGCTCGCATGCGCGAGTTGGAAGAAGACGTTTCGGAACTGGAGACACGGGAGAAGGTACTACAAAACCGCGATCCGAGCCGACTGCCTCTTGACAATAAGTACTTCCAGGAGTTTTTCGCCCAGGATGGGGCACTCAGGCAGTTGGAGGAGGATTTACAGACCGAAACCTCCAAGGTGGTGAATGCCAAAGCGCTGGGCTACCGGGCCGAAGTCGTCGCTCGCCTCGAAGAAAATCAAAAACGGATCGAGGAGCAAATCACGCAGCGAAAGCTTGAACTCCGACCACAAGCCGAAAGTTATTGGCGACAACGTGCTGCGACGGATGTGGTGAAGGAGTCGGCCTCCTTGAACGAGACGCTGGAAATTAAGCGAAGCCTTCTCGACCGCCTCCGGAAGGAGCTTGATCGTCAGAAGCAGATGTACGAGGATTTGGCGAAGAACCAGGTACAGTTGGATGATTCAGCGTTGAATTCCGAGGCGACGGCCGAAATGTTGAAACTGGTTCGGAACGAACGTCGTCGTTTGGAGCAGGAGGTCAACAACCTGCCTCGAGTTCGCGAACTCGAGGAGGCACGAGTGCTTCCGACCGACCCGAAAGAGCGAAAGATCAAGATGTCGATTCTCGGCGGGGGGCTTGTGTTCCTGCTGGTGCTGGCGGGACTGTCTCTTTGGGAGTTTCACAGCCGCCGGGTCGAGAGTGTGGATCAGATCGTCTACGGGCTGGGATTACCTTTGGTCGGGACGGTGCCCGCGATGCCGAAACAACGCTTGCTCGGTCTCGCCGGGATGACGAATGAAGAGCAAATCCAACACTGGCGTTTTGCCCTCAATGAAGCGGTGGCAACGGCTCGGACGGTCCTCTTGAATGCCTCCCGCTCGTCGAATCTGCGAATGGTCATGATCACCAGCGCGATGGCGGGCGAGGGGAAGACGTCGCTCTCGACGCAATTGGCGGTGAGCCTGGCGATGGCGGGCAAACGCACGTTGTTGCTCGACTTCGACCTTCGGAATCCGTCGGCACATCGTCTGATCGGCATGCCGCATGTGCCGGGTTGGTCCGAAATTCTTCGGGGCGAACTGAACGTGGCCGACGCCATCCGCTCGACCCATTTGGAGAACTTGTTTTTTATTCCCGCGGGTGAGTGTGACCCAGTTGCTCTGAAAACCTTGGTCCAAGAAGAACTCGGGCAAGTCCTAAACTGGCTGCGGTCACAGTTCGATTTTGTCATTGTGGACACTTGCCCGGTGCTCCCGGTGGTGGATGCGCTTCTTTTGGGCCGACATATGGACGGCGTCATCTTTTCGGTTCTCAACGAAGTCAGCCAGATTCCGAAGATCTATATCGCCACCCAGCGTGTCGCTCAACTGGGTATTCGCACTTTGGGAGCCGTCGTTAATGGCGTTCGGGATGACAAGTACGGTTACGGCGGGTACGGCTACGGAGGCCGAAATCGATGGAAGTCAGCCGCGAACAACGGGTCGGCGCCCAAAGCGTCGGAGCCGTCGGCCGTCACACCCGTCACCAAAGTCAGTTCGACGGTTGCGACCGCACCAAACGTTGAGGGACCGAAAGTCGAATGACTCGGAGCCTTCCACTGCTTGGGGCGATGACCATGATCGCGATTGGAGGGCTCGTTCACGGGCTAGTCACCGATCGCTGGTTCGTGGCTGAGGTGCGACAGGAAATGGCGGGACGCGCCGCCGACCTTCCCCGCGTGATGGGGAATTGGGTTGGTGAGGACCTTCGAGTGCTCGAGCGGCACCAGCGAGTCGCGGATGCCGATGTTCTTCTGGCGCGACGGTATGTAAAGTCGCCGCCACATGGCGAACCGTTCGAGGTCGTTCTCGTGCTTTTCGTGGGACGCTCCCAACCGATGTCGGTGCATACCCCGGATCTCTGCTTCCCCAACACCGGCTATCACATGGATTCGCCGGCACGGGTTTACAACCCCGAAGTCGAAGGGCAAAGGAGGCACAGCTTCTGGTTTGCCCGGTTTCACAAACCGGGCGAATCGCCTCGGTGGGTGTATTGGTCGTGGAGTGACGGGCGACGATGGCGAGCAGCGGACGATCCGCGGAGTGAATTTCGCCATTGCCGGGGGTTGTACAAGCTCTATCTCGTCGGGTCGATGCCACGATGGATCGACGGCGAAGAAATGGACGACGTGCAGATCTTTCTTCGTGACGTACTTCCTGAATTGCAGAACAGGTTAGCCGTTCCATGAATCGATCGCCCGCATCGCCCCAATCGGAATTCGTGGCCGAGCACACCAAGCCGAAGGGATCGGCGTTCGCCTCCTCGCACCGTTTGAAGATATTGCCTCATTACATCCAGCCGGGGGAGTTGCGGTCTCAGCCCGTCTACGAAGTGGTGAAGGTCGTCTTGGATCGCACGCTGGCGGCCGTTCTCCTGGTCCTTGCTCTTCCGATCATCGTTGTTTGTGCCGTCTTGGTAAAACTCACGTCGCGGGGGCCGGCGTTCTACACGCAGATTCGCCTCGGCAAGGGTGGGAAGCCCTATCGCTTGTTCAAAATCCGAAGTATGTATCACCAATGCGAGGCACTGACCGGACCGCGTTGGTCGACTCCAGGCGATAAGCGAATTACCCCCATCGGCCATTTCTTACGTGAGACACATTTAGACGAGTTACCGCAACTGCTCAATGTCCTTTGGGGCGATATGAGTCTGGTCGGACCGCGTCCGGAGCGTCCCGAGATTGTCCCGTCCTTGGAGACCCAAATTCCCGGATACAGTCAGCGGTTAGCGGTTCGTCCCGGGGTGACAGGCTTGGCCCAATTGCAACTGCCCGCCGACACCGACATCGAAAGCGTTCGACGAAAACTCTCCTACGACCTGTACTACATCCGACGGCGCCATTTTTGGCTCGACCTGAAATTGATCGTGTGCACGGCGTTCAAAATGTTTGGCATGTCGTACTCGATGCAGCGACGGCTTTTCAAATTGCCTCACCCGGACGAGGTCGCGCGTATTTCCCGCCTCCCCCTGGAAGCGCCGGCGACCTCCTGATGGTCACGTCAGTGCCTCACTCTGCCGGAGCAACAACCACTCCAGCAGCCAGATGAGCAGTCCCAAACTTTGGTCGGTTCGATCGCGTCCGGGACTGAATTCGGAAATCGACACCCCCGCCACATGCCGCCCCCAGACCCCGTCGAGAATTTGCAAGAGGTCCGGTGGCGAGAGGCCGAACGGCAACGGCCCCTCGACGGCGGGAAAAAAAGCTGGGTCGAGAACATCGCAGTCAATGTCGATCCATAACCGACCCGCGGAATTCGTCTCCCTTTGCAACGATTCAAGTGCCTCGCTCGGCTTGACGGCCCAATCCACGGCCGATATCGCGCGTCGAAAATGGCGAGCGATTTCGCGCGGCGGCAAAAATAAATCCCGATGACCCACGTGAATGATGTCCGGCAGACGGCCCCGGCTGTGACGGAGAAAGTTGCCGTGAGAACGCTCCCGCGTGCAACCGCTGAGATGATACACGTCCAGATGCGCGTCGAGTTGAAGGCAAACGGACGCATCGGAGCGCCCCAATTCTTCGAGCACGGGAAGGACGGTCAAATGATTTCCGCCGAACCACAAGAGAAATTGTCGTTGGTCCAAGGCCTTTCGGGCGACTTCGCGAGCTGTCTTCTCCCAATGGTTCACATCGTCTAACGTCTCGAAGGTAAATTCCCGGGAACGAAGGCGATGTTGATACGATCGCGCGCGAGTGGCTCGTCTTTCCGCCCGATTGTCGTTTTGCATTTCCCGAAGCGCGTCGGCGAGAAGCTCAGCCCCGGCTGCCGTCCCGCTGCTGCCAAACAAGTCGAATGGGATGAAAACGGCTAAAATCGACATCGTTTGTAACCAGTAAGATTTCGGCCTAGGTTTTATTGGGATCACCCCAGCAGACGACCAGATCGAGTTGCACCATGATGATCCGAGTCGGAGAGGCCTACTGGGCAAAGACGGCGGTGATCGTCGGCGATGTCTCGATGTCGGCGGGGGTGAACGTCTGGTTCGGGTCGATCATCCGCGGCGATGTCGGATCGATTCGACTCGGGCGAGACGTGAATATCCAAGACGGTTGCATCCTGCACACGGATCATGGGGAAGTGCTCGAAATCGACTCCGGAGTTGTCGTCGGACACGGCGCGATTGTTCACGGAGCGAGAATCGGATCGGATTCGTTGATCGGCATGCGAGCCTGCTTGCTCTCGGGCAGTCGGGTCGGGCCGGAATGCATCATCGCGGCCGGTAGCCTGGTCCCCGAGAACTTCGAGGTGCCCGCGCGATCGGTGGTGATGGGCACCCCCGGACGCATCGTCCGACAAGTGTCGAACGAAGAGGTCGCGCGCATTCGTGAGACTTGCCGCCGCTATCGCGACTTGGCCGAACGATATTTTTGCGGCGAGATCCATCAACTCAACCAAGAATCGTCGAATGGGTAACTCCATGTCGGAAGCCGACCCTCGAATTCGGGGAGAGATCGAGTCTCGGCACGCGGCGGCGGGTGACTTTTTACGCCGTCACACGAGCGACGCCCTGTTGGTGGCCGATCCAGCCAACGTTTCGTGGTTCACGTTGGGAGCGGTCGCGCCCGCGTCCAGCGATGACTTTGAATCGCCGGCGATCTATCTCATGCCGTCTCATCGCTGGCTTCTCTGCTCGAATTTGGACACGCAGTGGCTTTTCGACGGCGACCTGAACGGTCTGGGGTTCAATGTAAAAGAGTGGTCATGGACTTTCGGGCGGGCCTCCTTGATCTCGGAGCTGATCTCCGGCAAAAAGGTGGCGAGCGACCGACCTTGCAACGGCTGTCAGGTCGTCGGCGCGGAGTTGGCCGCTATGCGGCGACGGCTCACGGAGATCGAAATGGAACGCCTTCGCTCCCTGGGTGCCGATCTCGCGCATGCTTTGGAGGCGACGGGACGTAATTTCGAGAGGGGCGATTCCGAAGCCGAGATCGCAGGACAATTGTGCCATCGCCTGGTTCGTCGAGGCATGGTGCCGGTGAACGTGATTGTGTCGGCTGATGGTCGATTGCGCCGGTATCGCCGGCACAGCCCGTCGGCGGCGGCCCCGGTGGAGCGATCGTGCCTCCTTCAAGCAACGGCCAAACGCCACGGGTTACACGTAACGGCCAGTCGGATGGTCTGCTTCGATGCCCCCCCCGCGGATCTCCGGGCCGAGATGGAATGTGCCTGCCGATGGACGGCCTTGCTCATCGTGGGTGCCACGCCACGGATTGCCTGGCCCGAATTGTGGGAGAAAAGCCTGAAGTTCTTGCAAACGACGCCCTATGAACATGAATGGCGTTCGATGCCCGTGGGCTGGCTCACCGGTTATCGCTCCGTCGAAGCGCTTCTCATCCCCACCGACTCCTCACGTGTGCTTGAAGACGCTGCCGCCATCGCCTGGCAGGGAAACATCGGTGCGGTGACCTGCGCCGACACGGTGATCCTGACCTCTTCGGGACCAGACATTGTGACACCGGTCGAAATGTGGCCGCTGAAGCGAATCAAAGTGGCCGGGGCGACCGTCGATCGCCCCGACATTCTCATCCGGTAAGGTTGAATTGTCCGGAGTTCTCCCCATCGTCTGCTGTTGAACGTCCGGTGACGCCGACGTCAAGGTATCACATGCAGTCGAACTGCCGAATCGTGGTAGACCCGGTGGGTCGCCCTGCGAAAGTCTTCCGGTTTCGCGTCAAAGATGTTGGGCACGAAGGTCTGCGGATTGCGATCCACCAAGGGAAACCAGGTGCTTTGCACCTGGAGCATGAGTCGGTGCCCGGTGCGGAACGTGTGACACACATCGGGGAGAGTGAAGGCGACCTCGGTCGGCTCATTGGGAACGAAGGGTTCCGGCTTCTCGAAGCTGCGACGAAACCGCCCGCGCATGACGTCGCCGCGGATCAACTGTTGGTAGCCGCCCATGCGGATGCCGACGGGGTTCGGCTCCGGGTCCGGTGCGTCGTCAGGGTGGACGTCGATCAACTTGACGATGAAATCCGCATCCGTTCCGGTGACGGCAACTCGCAGTTTCACCTCGATGGGACCGACAACGGTCAAATCGTTTTCCAACGTCTGGGTCTGATAAACAAGAACATCGGGTCTTCGGGCGGCGTGTCGGTTGTCGCCGACCATGTACTCGGGCGCCATCCCGATGTGGGTCCGATCGTAGAAGGGGACGGGTTTGGCAGGATCGCTAATGTACTCCTCAAACCCGCTGCGATCTGAGGGAGGTGAATCGCTCAACCGGCCATGCGGGGCGAGGTATAGTGATTTCACTGTCGTCTCAGCCGGAGGCCAGGTGGGGTACGTTCGCCAGCGATTGGTGCCCGTTTCAAAGACCCAAGCTTTCGGCGGTTTCCATTCACCTTTCCCTTTGAGATGGTACTCGAAGAACGGCAATTCGATCTGCTCGCGATACTCGACGGCGGTTTTGACATGAAAGCGGATGTCGCCCAGGGAGTCACCATTGCCCCGAGCCCATCCGCCATGGTTCCACGGTCCCATGACGAGAGTGTTGGACGACTGAGGCTGAAAACGTTCGACATTCTTGAACGTTTCGAGAGCTCCGAAGAGGTTTTCGGCATCAAACCACCCACCCACGGTCAGGACGGCCGGCCGGATGCGTTTCAGATGCGGTCGCAAATTGCGAGACTGCCAGAATTCGTCGTAGTTCGGATGGGCCGCCACTTCGTTCCAAAAGGCGATTTCTCCCTTGAAATAGAGCCGATCGGCCTGGGATAAGGGTCCCAAACGGAGGAAGAAATCGTATCCATCGGGCGTTCCGTGATCGAAGGGCAAATAAGGAAACTTGTTTGTTGGTTGCGGGCGGGGTTTGCCGAAATTGGCCATGAAATTGAAACAATGAGGCAGGAAAAGCGCCCCGTTGTGGTGGAAGTCGTCGCCGACGAACCAATCATTGATGGGGGCCTGAGGAGAGGCGGCCTTGAGGGCGGGGTGGGCATCGATCATTCCCGCGGCGACGTAGAATCCGGGATAGGAAATTCCCCAGGTGCCGACTTTGCCGTTGTTGTTGGGGATGTTTTTGACCAACCAATCGATGGTGTCGAACGTGTCCGAGGCTTCGTCGATTTGTGTGCCGGACTTCGTTGGTTGATGCGGCCGCATGTTGACAAACTCGCCTTCGGACATCCATCGACCACGGACGTCTTGGTAAGCGAAGATGTATCCTTCGCGGGCGAAGAGCATGGACGGACCGAGTTCGTTGGGGTACCTGTCAATCCCGTAGGGCGCAACGCTGTAGGGAGTGCGTTTGAGTAAAATGGGCCAAGGTCCGTCGGCTTTTTTGGGCACGTAGACAGCGGTGAAAAGCCGTCGGCCATCCCTCATCGGAATGCGAAA
>CAKZUU010000361.1 GCA_937922175.1 uncultured Gemmataceae bacterium | reverse complement strand
AGAGGTCGCTCGATGTCGCAATTTCTTCGCCTTGGGTTTGGTCTGCTGGTTGTTCGACCGCAACCTGGAACCCGTCTCGCGTTGGATCGAGCAACGCTTCAACACGAATGTCGCCCTGGCCGAGGGAAATCGCCGAGCCCTCAAAGCGGGTTACAAATTTGCCGAACAAGCCGGTTGGCCCGTGCGCTTCAGCGTCGGCAAAGCTCAACTACCACCCGGAAAATATCGGCATCTCGGCGGAGCGGAAGCCCTCACCCTGGGTCTGCGGACGGCAGCGCGACAGGCGGGCAAGCCGATGGTCTTCGTCGGGACCCCCATGACCCCGGCCAGCGAACTGTTACAACACCTCGTCGAATCTCCCAGCCCCGATTGCCGCATGATCCAAGCAGAAGACGAGAGCGCCGCCTCATCGATGGCGTTGGGGGCGGCCTTCGGGGGTGCTGTCGCTGCCACCGCGACCAGCGGGCCGGGGCTGACCTTGATGTCCGAAGTCGTCGCGCTGGCCGTCATGACCGAGTTGCCTCTGGTCGTCGTCGATGTGCAACGGGGGGGACCCTGCATCGGCTTGCCCACCAAGACCGAACAAAGCGATTTGCTCCTGGCGCTAGGGGGTCGCAATGGCGAAGCGCCTCTGCCCGTTTTGGCCCCCTGTTCTCCCAGCGATGGCTTCGCCCTGGCTGTCGAAGCGGTTCGCCTCGCCTGCAAATTCATGACACCCGTGGTGATCCTGACCGACGTTCTTTTGCTCGCGGGATATGAGCCCTGGCGCGTCCCGTCTCGTGAGGAATTGCCAGCGACCGAGATCGATGCGGTCGCGGGAGACCAACCGTTTCTTCCGTATGCCCGGAATCGTTGGGGCGCTCGTCCGTGGGCCTGTCCAGGGACTCCCGGTTGCGAACATCGCGTCGGCGGGCTGGAAAAGGACGTCAGCGGTGCGGTAAGCTACGATCCGCTCAATCACGAGCAAATGGTGAGTTGGCGAGCCGCGAAAATCCAACGGATCGCCGATGACATTCCCGAGTTGACCGTCACCGGACCCGACCGAGGAGATCTGCTGGTCTTAGGCTGGGGAAGCACGTTTGGAGCCATTGCCGCTGCCGTTCATCGGGCCCAGCGGCGCGGTTGGGCGGTTGCGCATGCCCATTTGCGGTATCTCAACCCGTTACCGGCGAACACCGGCGACGTTCTCCGCCGGTTCTCTCGCATCCTCGTCCCGGAAATGAATCGAGGGCAGATGCTGTCGTCGTTGCGGTCTCGCTTTCCGATTCACGCCGATGGGTTGTGGAAGATGCAAGGTCGGCCGTTTCTGGCCGCCGAGATCGAGGATGCGATCGTCCGTATCTTGAATGAGAAAGCGATTGGACCCGACGACTGATTGAAGGCGACCAGCGCGGGAGGAGAGTGTTGACAGGGCGTCTGAGTGCCAGCGACTTCGATACCGATCAGGAAGTGCGGTGGTGCCCAACGTGCGGCGACTATGCCATTCTCGCCCAGCTGAAACAAGTGCTGGCCGGATTGGACATCCCCCGGGAGCGCTTCGTGTTCATCTCCGGAATCGGCTGCGCCAGCCGACTGCCGTACTACCTCAACACCTACGGCTTTCACACGCTCCCCGGTCGAGCGCCGGCCGTGGCCACGGGAATTAAAGCGGCACGGCCCGATTTGTCGGTCTGGGTCATTACCGGAGACGGCGACGGTTGCGGCCACGGGTTGAATCACTTGCTTCATACGATTCGGCGGAATGTCGATGTCAAAATTTTGTTGTTCAACAACGAAGTCCACGGTCTGAGTAAGGGGCAATTCTCCCCCACTTCGCGATTGGGAACTCGAACTCGCACCAGTCCAGAGGGTTCCACAGAACGGCCCTTCCGCCCGGCGGAGTTGGCTCTGGCCGCGGGGGCCACCTTCGTCGCCCGAACCGTGGATGTCGATGGCGAACACCTCAGCAACACCCTGCGTCGGGCAGCCCTCCATCGGGGCACCGCTTTTGTCGAGATCTGGCAAAATTGCAAGATTTTCAACGACGGCGTGTTCGAGTACGCCACCGACAAAACCACCAAATCCGACCACGTGCTGTATCTTGAACACGATCAACCGTTGATCTTCGGGAAAGATCGCACTCAAGCGGTGGTGTTTCACGATTGGCAGCCCCGCGTGATTTCCTGGCGGCAAGGCGATGCGATCCCCGAGATACCGCGGCACGATGAACGATCGCCGCGACCGACCCAAGCCCAAGTTTTAGCGGGACTGGCCGCTCCCGATTTTCCCGAATGCCTCGGTGTGTTCCGTTGCATCGAAGAACCGATGTTCCAGGCAACGGTCGCGTTTGACCCTGCCTCAGTGGAAAATCACCGTGTCGAGGAGTTGTTCCTGGTGGAGGATATGTGGGATGTCGATCCCTGATTGTCTTCGCAAACGGCGGGGGCTGACGGCGGCTCTCCTCGTCCTGACGGGATGTATCGGGTCACTTCACGCTGAAAATCCGTCTTCCCCCGATCCCGTACGTCAGGCCGTGGGCGCCCTGTTCGATGGCATTCACGAATCCACATTACCCAACGGTTTGCGTGTCGTTCTCAAGCCGATCCCCGATGCGGCCACGGTGACGGTCATGACCGCCTACCGAGTCGGTAGTGCCGATGAGCCGTTGGATCAAACCGGTTTGGCTCATTACCTTGAACACCTGATGTTCAAGGGGACCCGCCAACTGATGCCCGGTGACATCGACCGCCTGACCCGAAAAGCGGGCGGTCGAAACAACGCCTACACCACACAAGATTACACGACCTACCATTTTGATTTCGCCTCCGCGCACTGGGACACCGCCCTGCGGATCGAAGCGGATCGCATGCGCCATCTCCAAATTGATGATCGACACGAGTTTCAGCAGGAAAAAGGCGCGGTCATCGCCGAGTTGGATGGCAACGAGGATTCGCCCTACGACCTGGAAAATAAAACCATCCTGCCCTTGCTGTTCGGAGACAAATCGCCCTACGGGCACCCGGTGATCGGAGAAAAAAATCATGTCCGAAACGTGACCGCGGAGCAGATCAAAGCCTTTTACGATCGCTGGTATCATCCGAACAACGCGACGATTGTGATGGTGGGAGGCTTTGATCCCGCCAAGGCGTTGGGGTTGATTCGCGAGTTGTTTGGTCCGATCCCGGCGAGCCAACTACCGCCGCGCCCTTCCGCCGAGATCGTTCAACGCGACCAGCCGATTCGGGTTGAAATCCCGTCGCGCTTCGAAACGGAACGCCTGGTCATGGGCTTCAATACCTGCCGCCAAGGCGACGCCGACGACGACGTCTTGGATGTCATCGAAGCGCTGCTGACGGGTGGAAAAACGGGGCGACTTTACCGAAGTTTGGTGTTGGAAAAGCAAGTCGCTGCCGAAGTGCTCTGCGCTAATCAGACCGGGATGCGTTCCGGCTGGTTTTCGATCGAGATGGAGGTCCGCCGCGGCATCGATCGCATGAAAGCCGAACAAGCCCTTCTCGATGAACTCGAGCGTCTGACGCGAGAACCGGTGACCGAGGCCGAATTGCATCGTGTCGAGCGAAATGTCATCGCGGGAATGATCTTCAGCTTGGAAGACCCGCATGCTTTGGCGGACAGCATTGCCGAGGCGGTTTCCACTGTGGGTTTGGATTCCCTGCGCGGCTATCTAGCAAGAATCAAAGCCGTGACCCCGGCCGACATCCAGCGCGTGGCGCAAAAATATCTCCAGCCGCAACGACGAGTTGTGGTTGCTTCGGTGCTTCCTAAGGATGAGGAGTTGTTACGCCCCTTGGCGGCTCGGCATCGAGGAAATGGCGGCCGAACGCGGCTTCCCAGCATTTCGATGAAAGCCCCAAGACAAGGTCGGTTTGGTTCAACTTTGCCGAAGGGATCCCCGAGCGGTTCGACGTCGGCCCAACCGGGGCTGGACCTGACAGCTACTCGTCGCGTGACTCTCGAGAACGGCTTGAAACTGTTGTTGTTGCCTCGGCGACGCCTGCCCATCGTGTTTGCCCAAGCACATGTTGCCCGTGTCCGCTTCCACGAGTCGGCCGAAAATGCCGGGATGACAGCCCTGATCGGCATGTTGCTCGAAGAGGGCACGACTCGACGCACCGAACAGCAAATCTCCCAAGCCATCGAGGATGTCGGCGGATTCCTCTCAATGAGCGGGAACGGCGGATCAGTGAAGGTGCTTTCGCCGGACCGTCGGCTCGGACTTGACCTGCTCATCGACTGCTTGACTCGCCCCGCCTTCCACGATGACGCGGTCCGTCGTGTCAAGGAGCATCAACTGGCGGAAATCGAAGACCGTCGCGTCAACCCCGAAGCGCGGGCCAAAGATGAACTCTTGAAGATCATTTATGGCGAACATCCGCTCAGTCGGCCCGTGTTGGGCACCTCCGCCACCGTCGAGAAGCTCGACGCGGCAGCGTGCCGGCAGTTTCACCAACAACTCTTCGTCCCCAACAACACTGTCCTCGCGATTGTCGGTGATTTCGACCCCGACGAGATGATCGAATTGGTTCGGCAACTCACCCGCGATTGGCACAAACGCGATCTGCCCCGATTGGACCTTCCGCCCTTAATGCCCACAACCGCCCAAAGCAAGATCCTGTCGCTGCCGAAATCATCCCAATTAAATATCTATCTCGGGCACCTGGGAATTCGTCGGCGCGACGAGGACTACCACCGGCTGCTGGTGATGGACAACATCCTCGGCGTCGGAGGAGCTGGTTTCACGGATCGGCTGTCGGCGAGGCTACGGGACCGCCAAGGGTTGGCTTACACGGTCAACGCGAGCATCACCGCGTCGGCGGGCGAGGAGCCGGGGGTTTTCGCGGCGTTTATCGGCACGCATCCGAATCAGTTGGCGACCGTGACCCAAATCCTTAAGGAAGAGATCCGACGCATCCGCGATGAAAAGCCCAGTCCACGCGAGGTCGAAGAGGCCAAGGATTATCTGGCCGCAACCATTGGTTTTGACCTTGCGACCGGCGACACGGTGGCGGCACAGTTGATCCAAATCGAGCGCTTCGAACTGGGGTACGACTATGTCGATCGATTTCGGCGAGCCATCGCCGCTGTCACCCCCGAAGATGTTCAGGCGGCGGCTCAAAGGCACTTGCGACCCGAGCGCTTGGTGCAAATCGCCGCCGGACCTGTCTCCGACACTGGAGAACCGTTGCCCCGTGATCGCCCCTGAAGTCGAACAGTTGGTTCCGTCAGGGCGTAGAATACCTGCGACTCCGTTTTCGTGGGTGAGCGTATGAAGTCGTTTTTGCGCGTGGTTGTTCCGATCGGCATCATCATGGCGATGGTCGGAATCGGCTCGTACCTGACGCAGAATACGAGCCGATCCAAAACCACGATCGACGTCCCCATTGAGGACGATGTCACCGTCACGACCCAAGGTCCCCCCCTGACGTTCGTCACGGAAGATATCGACGTTGAGCAGCGCGGCCCCATCGAGGTCGAGCAGGGAAGCAAAAATCACAAGGACTACTGGTTTTACACGACCCAGTCGCAAGACGTGAATGTCGGCGTCTTGTACACGAGCTGCACCTGCTCCAAATTGCAACTTGGCTCGTTCGATCTGACCCAAGAAGAGGTTGATCAACTGGAGAAGTCCCCGACGTTGACGTTGCTGTGCAAAGCAGCGGGGGCGGTTCGCTTCGAGGACCTGCCCGATGCCCGGATGAATCAGTACGCCAAAGTCCGAGCTTCACCGAAAGACCGTTCACCCAGGCCGCACATCCTCCGCGTCCATTTCGAGGCCAAAGAGGCGGGAGCGGATCCAGGGACCTCCAAGCTGCTCAGTTTCAAAATCAGTGCCGCGATCGAACACGGCACCCCCTCGACGTTCAGCCAGGAGTTCGGGTTTCAGGTCGTGCCCGGAGTGGCGATCTTCCCGGTCAATATCGACCTGGGCGAATTGACCGCGGGAGGCGCTGTTCACCAGGACGTCTACGTCTGGTCGGTGACGCGCGAACAGTTACACCCGCGGATGATTCTGACCTCGACGCGCGGCCGAAACGACCCCGAACCGTGTGCCGAATTCACTGAACCGACCCCGCTCTCGCCGAGCGAATTGGCCGAATTACCTCGCCTGTTCGGTCCCGAGTACGGACGAGTCAAACCCAAAGGAGCGTCTCGTTTTCGTCTGATTCTCCACGAACGCCGGGGGGAGCATCAACTGGATATTGGACCATTGAATCGACAAGTAATCGTCAAGTTCGATACACCCGAAGGTCAGAAACCTCTTTCCGAAGTCCGAGCGAACGTCACGGCCGTCGTCCGTGGCGATGTCCGCGTCCTCAGCGGCGACGAGAATGGGCGAGTTCAACTCGGCTCGTTCCGCTACGACCGCGGGAAGACGGTGTTGATTCGCGTCGGCACCACTCGATCCGATCTGGAGATCGAATACGACGGGGTGTCGGATGAAGGCGTTGTCGTCTCGCCGCTGTCGCCACCCAAGCAAGAGGGCATCAACCGGGTTTGGGATCTTCACGTTCAGATCAAGCCGAACGTGTTCCTCGGCGAAGTGCGCCAGACTGTTTTCTTGCGAACCAAAGGACCCAATTCCCGCCGCTTGCGCATCCCGTTAATCGGCAGTGCCGATCGTTGAAATATCGCGGCCCGGACATCGCGGCGCTGTCGCTGTCGGTGCATCTCGCTCGGCCGTTTCCGCCTAAGATGGTTCAGCAAGCGCGTGATGCAACCGGGGAGGACGAGATGGACGGGAGAATTCATCGGCGTTCGGCGATCCGTGCCACTTTGGCCGCGGTCTTGGGCAGTGGATGGTCGGCGACCGGGAGGGGCGCGGAGAACCCGCCGGCGAGGCGGTATCAACTAGGTCTGGTCACCTACAATTTGGCCAAAGACTGGGATCTGCCGACAATTCTGAGTGTCTGTCAACGGGTCGGAATAGCGGCGGTCGAATTGCGGACGACCCACCGCCACGGGGTCGAGCCGGATTTATCTGCCGACGCCCGACGCGAGGTGAAACGACGCTTCGCCGACAGTGGCATCGTCTTCTGGGGTTGTGGCAGCGTCTGTGAATTTCACTCGCCCGACCCCGATCGCGTTCGCGAAAACATCCAAACGTGTGCCCGTTTCGTCGATCTGGTGGCCGACCTGGGCGGCCGCGGGGTGAAGGTTCGCCCGAACAATCTTCCCATGAATGTCCCGCAGGAGCAAACGCTGCGGCAAATCGGTCAGGCATTAACCGAGTGCGGTCGCCGCGCTGCGGAGCGGGGGGTAGAAATCTGGGTCGAGGTTCATGGTCGGGGCACCGCCTTGCCCCACAACATGAAAGCCATCATGGAGCATTGTCAGCACCCCAGCGTCGGCATCACCTGGAATTCCAATTCGAGCGACCTCGTTGACGGAAGTGTCGCCCGGGCATTCGCGCTGCTCCGGCCCTGGATTCGCTCGGTCCACATCAACGATCTATACAAGCAGGAAAAAGGCGCTTACCCCTACCGCGAGTTGTTCCGCTTACTCCGCGAGGCGATGTACGATCGTTACACACTGATTGAAGTCGGTCGCACGCTCCCCGACCCGGCCAGCACCGAAGAACTGCTCCGTTATTACCGGGCGTTGTGGCTTGAACTCTCGAAGCAAGACTCCCCGTCGTGAGGACAAACGAGCGTCCCTTGTCCAGGGGCGTGGCCAGGGTCCGCCATGAATGATCCCACGTTTCTTCTCGTCGCCTCAGGATCAGCCATCCTCGGACTGGTCAGCGGAGCCATGGGCTGTTTTGCCATCCTTCGCAAACAAAGTCTGCTCGGCGACGTCGTCTCGCACGCCGCTCTTCCCGGAGTCATGCTGGTCTTCCTGCTCTTTCGGAGCAAAGCGCCCTTGCCCTTGCTGCTCGGCGGAGCCATCACGGGATGGCTCTGTACCCTCGTCGTCCTCCGCATCACTCGCTCGACACGGATCCCGCCCGACACCGCGCTTTGCGGAACGATGGCGGTTTTTTTCGGTGCGGGCATCCTGTTGCAGACCTACATCCAGCATCATGTGCGAGATGCCAGCCAAGCAGGACTGGATCGTTTTCTTTTCGGTCAGGCAGCGACTCTGCTGGACCACGACGTGATGTGGATGGCGATCTTGGGGGGGATCGCGCTGGGGGTCATGGGGTTGTTGTGGAAGGAATTCAAACTCCTGAGTTTCGACCCCGAGTTTGCGGCCAGCTTGGGTTGGCCTGTACGCCTTTTGGATGTGATCTTGATGAGCGCCTTGGTCTTGGCCATCGTGGTCGGGTTGCAAAGCGTCGGTGTGGTCCTGATGAGTGCCATGGTCGTCGCGCCTGGCACGGCTGCTCGTCAATGGACCGACCGTCTGGGCGGCATGGTCGCCCTCGCCGGGACATTCGGGGCCATCGCCGGTGTGGCTGGCACCTGGCTGAGCGAGAAAGTTCAACACACCCCCACCGGACCCGCGATCGTCTTGTGTGCGACAGCCTTGGCGGCGTTGTCGCTGCTGGTGGCACCTCGGCGAGGACTCCTGTGGAAGTTCCGCCCTCTCAAAAGACTGGACCGGCCAGGTGACCTGATGGCGAAAGCCCCCGCGTCGCCATCCGCAGCGACTCAGCCTCGATGAGCATCGAGATACGATTGCAGGATGATCTGGGCCGCGACTTTGTCCAGTCGTTCGCGTCGACGTTTAGGCGACAGACCTGCTTGCCGCAAGTGTTCCTCCGCTGTCTGTGTCGAAAAGCGCTCGTCCCAATAATTGACGGGCAAGCCGGTGACTTGAGCCAGCCAATTTCCGAAGTCGCGAGCTTCGCGGGCTTTGCCGCCTTCGTCCCCACTCATGTGGACCGGTAAGCCGACCACGATGCCGGCGATTTCTTCCCGAGACGTCAGTTGTTGGAAGAAATCGGCATCCTGGGCGGGATCACGGCGGCGGTAGATCGCCAACGGCGAGGCGATGCGTTGCTCCGAGTCGCAGATGGCCAATCCGATCCGAACCTGGCCGAAGTCGACACCGAGCAGTCGGCCCGTCCGGGTCACAAATGCTTCTCCCAACCGTGCTGGCGCATCAGTTCGACAAGACGTTTGATCTCATTTTCTTTGGAGCGATCGGCCACCAAGATGCAGTCGCCATCCTGCACGATGATGAGGTTGGAGACGCCGAGAGTGGCGATGATCGGCCGATCTTCAGCGACGATGATGCAACGAGAGGTGTCCACCCCGAGATGATTGGCC
>CAKZUU010000360.1 GCA_937922175.1 uncultured Gemmataceae bacterium | reverse complement strand
ACTGCCGCTGGAGGAATCCCTGAAACAATACGAATCGGGGATTAAGTTGCTTCGCCGGTGCTATGACCAGTTGCGTCAGGCCGAGCAGAGGGTCTTTGCCTTGGCGGGCGAAGATTCCGACGGTCGTCCCATCATGACGGCTTTTGATCACCCCGGAGGGGGCCATGAAATTGATCGGCCCCCCGTCCCCCGACGACCGAGGCGAACGAACGCCGCCGAGGAGTAAATTTGGGATTCGCAAAACGGAAGGGTCGAAGTGGGTTAGGAGACGGCATTTCGTGCGGTTGCTCGGGCGGACTCAATCAAAAATCCGGGAACCGTTTGCGAAATGTCCCCGTGCCGCCTCTAAGATGCTTCTTAAGAATCGATGAATTTTGCGGGGGGGGCCGTTGGAACCGAATTGGCTGGCGATGGCGGACGAGCGCCGAGCCCGAATTAACGATTTCCTGAGCAAATCGTTGGCTCGAGTCCAATCGGCGCCCGCAACGCTATTGGAGGCAATGCATTACGGGCTGTTGGCACCAGGGAAGCGGGTTCGACCCTTACTTTGTTCATTTGCGTGTGAGGCGGTGGGTGGAAATTGGGTCGAGGCGGTCCCCGCAGGCGCTGCCGTGGAAATGGTTCACGCCTACTCGCTGATTCACGATGATCTCCCCGCGATGGATGACGACGACCTACGGCGGGGACGGCCAACCGTTCATAAAAGGTTCGGCGAGGCCTTGGCGATTTTGACCGGCGATGCACTACTGACGTTGGCGTTTCAGACCTTGGCCGAGGAGTACTCGTCGACGGTCGGCGCTGGCTGCTGCCTCGAACTCGCGCGAGCCGCCGGCGCCTGCGGCATGGTGGGCGGGCAGGTCGATGATTTGATGTGGGAGGGGAAAGTCGCCGGTCCCGCACGAGTGCCAACCGTGGAGGCACTGCAGACAATCCATGCCGCCAAGACAGGGGCACTGTTCCGAGCCTGTCTACGGATGGGTTGGCTGGTGGCTCGAGGCACGGAGCGGGATGACGACTTGTTTCCCGAATTGCAGGCACTCGACGAGTACAGCCACTGCTTCGGCTTGGTTTTTCAGATCACGGACGATCTTCTCGACGTCGAAGGAGATGTCGTGACGACGGGGAAGAGAGTGGGCAAGGACGCCGCCCGCGGTAAATTGACTTACCCCGGACTCCTTGGCACCGCGTCGAGCCGGGAGCAGGCGTCTCGTCTGGCTGAACAGGCTCGGATGGCGATCCGTTGTCTCGGTGAGGCGGGAGCGGGTTTGGCTTGGATGATCGACATGTTGCTGACCCGTCGTCAATAATGCGATGGACCACGGCAGGCGGGGACGGGTCCTGATGATTCACGATGGAGATTTTCATGAGCGAGTTGCTGCCTCAGATTCATTCACCGGCGGACCTGCATCAACTGAACGACGACCAGTTGCGGCAGTTAGCTCAGGAAATGCGTGACGAACTGGTTCGCGTCCTGATGAAACGCAGCGCTCATTTCGGTAGCAATCTTGGCGTCGTCGAATTGTGTATCGCCTTGCATCTGACGTTCGACTTCCGCCGAGACCGCTTGATCTGGGATACGGGCCACCAGATTTACCCGCACAAGCTCATTACTGGTCGTTTCCCGATCTTCGATACGATCCGAACTCGTGGCGGACTGATGGGATATCCGAATCCGGCCGAGAGCGAGTATGACCTGTTCATGACCGGTCACGCGGGCTGCAGTGTCTCCACGGTGCTGGGGTTGAAAACGGCGGATGATCTCCTCGGCGAATCGGATCGCAAAGCCGTCGCCGTGGTGGGCGATGGAGCATTGGTGTCGGGGATCGTGTTCGAGGCTCTCAACAATGCGGGGTATCTCAAGAAGGATCTACTCGTCATCCTGAATGACAACAAGATGTCGATCTGCCCCAGGGTCGGTTCGATTGGGTCGTACCTCGATCAATGTCGAATGTCCAGTGTGTACACCGGATCGAAAAAAGCCCTGTCAGAGTTTCTGCCGCAGATTCCGGTGGTGGGCAAATTCGCCCATCGAACGCTGGAAGGGTTTCGCGATCGATTGAAGGCCGTCTTGAAGCAAGGAGCCCTGTTCGAGAAGCTGGGGTTCCGTTATTACGGTCCCGTGAATGGGCATGATTTGGCGACGCTGCGTCGAACGCTGCAAGATGTGAAGCAGATTCGCGGGCCGGTGCTGTTGCATGTGTTTACCGAGAAGGGCCACGGCGTGCCCCAAGCCAGTGCCGATCCGGTCACGTATCACGCGCCGCCCGTCTTCGAGGAAGTCGGGCCGAATCGACACATCCGTTCGTTGAAAAAAGGGGGCGGGCGTGCTTACACCGACGTCATGAGCGCGGCGATCACTTCCGCGATGGAGAACAACCCTCGCGTGACCGTGATGACGGCAGGGATGTGTCAGGGGAACAAACTCGAAAACATCCGGGAACGATTTCCCGATCGCTTTTTTGACGTCGGGATTTGTGAATCGCATGCCGTCGCTTTCGCCGCCGGTCAAGCCAAGGCGGGGTTGCGACCGATTGTGGACATTTATTCCACGTT
>CAKZUU010000359.1 GCA_937922175.1 uncultured Gemmataceae bacterium | reverse complement strand
CATGGTTGAAGCGATCAGAATCTGGTTCACCATCTTGGTGTGCTGGCCTGACCCAGCGGGCCCTTGGTGAACAATGGTTTTGCCCATGCATTGAAACAGCGGCAAGACCTGATCGAACGCCTCGCGGGCTCCGCCGACCATGATCGAGAGCGTCGCGTTTTTCGCCCCGACGTCGCCACCGGAGACCGGAGCATCCAAGGCGAGGCATCCTTTGGCGCGGGCTGCCGCCTCAAGCTCGACCGCGAGACTTGGTTCACTGGTCGTCATGTCCACGAGGATCATGCCGGGGCGGGCCTCTGCGAGAACCCCCTCAGCGCCGAGAAAAACCTCGCGGACGTCGGAAGGATAGCCCACGATGGCAAACACGACATCCGCCTGGCGCGCCACCTCCCGGGGCGACGAGGCCCAAACCGCCCCCGCATCAAGGAGAGCCTGAGCTTTGTCACGGCTCCGATTGAAGACAGTCGCGGGGTAGCCGGCAGTCATCAGGTGCTGACACATCCATCGCCCCATCACGCCCGTGCCGATCCAGCCGATTCGCGTCTTTTCTTTCGAGTTTCCTGTTTTCATCACAAATCCTTCATGGTAGGTTAATGGTACGTGTGAACTTACCTCGCCGGGGCGAGAGGCCGACCAGTCGAGGACCGCCGGCAACAATGCGCCGGGAATTTTCGTATCGTCGTTTGCGTCGGCGTTCATGGTAGCGATCCGGCAGCGGGAGGCCAATTCGTTCGATGATTGAGAATTGTTGAGATGACGATGAAAGTCCCCGCGCTGAAATCACCGATTGTCTTGGTTCATGGATTTCTCGGATATGACCAGATCCGTGTGGGCGACTTTGTGTTGAGGGAGTATTTTCGCGGGATCGACCGATATTTGCGTTCTCAGGGTAATCAGGTGTACGTGCCTCGGTTGTCGCCCATCCGCGGCGTGGCGGAGCGGGCAGGCCAGTTGAAGCGGTTCCTCGATCGGAATCTGCCCGGCGAAGCAATACACTTGATCGCGCACAGCATGGGGGGATTGGACGCTCGCTACATGATCACGCATTTGGGGATGAGCCACAAAGTTTTGAGCCTGACGACAATCGGCACGCCGCATCGAGGATCGTCGTTCGCCCCGTGGCTGCTTCAATTGGTGGAGCCTTGGGCCCGACCGTTGGCGAGGTGGCTGGGTATTTCCTATCAAGGGGCCCTCGACCTGACCCCCGAGGCATGCGGTCGATTCAACTCGCAGACGCCAGATGTTCCGGGGGTCCGCTATTTCTCGGTCGCGGGGTACTGTCAAGGCCCCTGGCTGACGTTCAAGTGGCGCGTGCCGCACGCCATCGTCAGTCGAAGTGAAGGCCCCAACGACGGCGTCGTCGCGATCGAGTCGGCTCGGTGGGGTGAACACACTGATGTGTGGGAGGGCGATCATCTGAATCTGATCAACTGTCCCAACCCCTCGGCTCTTCGCCTTGGTTTGTGGACGGATCGTGTTCCCCTTTACGGGCAGCTCATTCGCCGGCTCGCCGATCACGGTTTCTAAACGAGCCCCCTCGCGACCCGCCAACGATGGTCAAATCACGCGTCCGCGCGATTCGTAAACACCTTGACGATCTGTGATTGTCAACCACCTCAAAATCGTCGAAAATGGGAAGGGCACTTCTCTCAAGAGGGTCGGCCATGTCGCAAGCTCACCGAATTTCGATGTTTCTGTGCTTAACGCTGGTCATCGGCCATGCCGCTTCGAGTTGGGCAGCTCCGGCCAACGAAAGCAAGTCGATCGATGTCGTTCTCTGTCTCGATGTCTCGGGGTCGATGGAAGGGTTGATCGAAGTCGCCAAGGTTCGCCTGTGGGACATCGTGAATGAATTGGCCCGCGCGAAACCGATCCCGAAGCTCCGAGTCGCCCTTTATAGTTATGGCCATTCGACGTATTCGCCGAAAGAGGGTTGGGTGCGGAAGGAGATGAATCTCACCGAGGATCTCGACGCCGTCTACCAAAAACTCAACGCCTTAACCATCAATGGGGGTGAGGAGTACGTGGCGAGAGTCAGTCATGCCGCTCTCACTCAACAACCTTGGGCCTCGGGAAAGGATGCGCTGCGGTTGATCTTCGTTTGCGGCAATGAGCCTGCCGACCAGGACCCCGAAGTTTCTCTGTCCATCGTCAGCGGATTGGCGAAGGAAAAATCCGTTCTCATCAACACCATTTACTGCAATTGGGGGAGAGCAAAACCCAACGAACGAGATGGTTGGAAACGCCTGGCAGAGGACGCCGGTGGTCAATTCGCCGTCATCGAATACGAACGTCGCCTCCATATGATCGAGACGCCATTCGATGCCGAACTCAATCAGCTCAATGGCCTCCTCAATGAGACGTTCGTCGGTTACGGTTCCCGGGGCGGGGAGCGGAAGGAGAATCAGCTTCGCCAAGACGCAAACGCCCAGTCTGCTGGCGCCCAGGCGTTTGCTGGACGAGTCAATACCAAGGCGAACGCTCTGTATCGCAGCGCCGACTGGTGCATCGTGTCACGAGCGATCGAAGATCCGAAATTCGACGTCAACCAACTCCCCCCCGCGGACTTACC
>CAKZUU010000358.1 GCA_937922175.1 uncultured Gemmataceae bacterium | reverse complement strand
CCACCCGTTCGTGACCAGGTAACCGCCCAAAAACCCTCCGGCATCCTGCACAATCGTGAGAAACCCCATTTGCAAGGGCTTGCTGGTCTCAGCCACGGTGTCGTCCTTCAAGTCGGATGTCGCCAGTGTCGGCCGCTTGCCCATCCTGCGGGGACATCCATGTGATTCGGCCAGAATCGCCTCCCGAGTTCACCCGGACGAACGGTCACGAAAGAGTCCGACATTTATCTCGTAGGAACGACCGCTGCGGAACGCCCGGACGGCTTCTCGTTTTGCCAAACGAGACCAGAAAAAATTGGCACAACATTATGATATTCAGGAATTTACTAGAAAATCTTAAACTCCGTGATGCATTCTCGTGCGGAAATCGCTAAAATGCCAATCGCCACTTATTTTACTATCTCGATATGAATAGTGGACTTTCTCATGGCTGAGTCTTCCCAAACCCCAAATAAACGTTCGGCTGTCGAACTCCATAAAGAGGAGAGTCGTTTCCTCCGCGGATCCATTGCCGAGGAACTGTCCGCTCAAGTTGATCATTTCAGCGAAGTTAACAAAAGCTTGATCAAGTTCCACGGCTTCTATCAACAAGAAGATAGGGATGCTCGTAAGACACGGCGAAAGGACGGACTTGGGAAGTTCTACATCTTCATGGTCCGGTGTAAGATCCCGGCTGGTCGATTGACGGCCGAGCAGTATCTCGTGGTGGATGAACTCGCTGAAAAGTACGCGAATGGGACACTCCGACTGACTTCGCGCCAAGGAATCCAATTGCACGGCGTCTTGAAAAAGGATTTACACGCCACCATCCGCGGCATCAACGATTGCTTACTCACCACGCTCGGAGCTTGCGGGGACGTCAACCGGAACGTCATGGCGTGCCCAGCGGCGTTTGATCCGGTGCGGCGAGAACTCCAGCATCAAGCCCAAGCGATCGCGGCACATCTTGCTCCTCGCACCCGAGCCTATCATGAGATTTGGCTCAATGGCCAACGGCAGATACTCCAGCCGTCGCTGCAACAGTCGGCCTCCGCTCTCGAAGATGACGAACCGATTTACGGCAAAGTCTACCTTCCGCGAAAATTCAAGATCGGATTCTCCCTCCCCGACGACAATTGCGTGGATGTGTTCGCTCAGGACCTCGGCTTTCTGGTCTTCCATCACGGAGGTCAAGTACTCGGCTACAACGTTTTGATCGGCGGGGGCATGGGGATGACGCATGGCAACGCTCAGACTTTCCCCTTCCTCGGGCGAGAGATTGCCTGGATCGAGCCGGATCAGGTCCTCGCGGCGGCGGAAGCCGCCGTCAAGCTCTTTCGAGACCACGGGAATCGCGCCGACCGCAAGCGAGCACGAATCAAGTATCTGGTCCACGATTGGGGTGTCGAAAAGTTCCGGCAAGTATACGCGAGTTATCTACCCTTCTCCTGGCAGCCGCCCCGGGATGTCGCCATCACTGGCGTCGACCTGCACCTCGGCTGGCACGAACAAGGCGACGGGCGATGGTTTTTGGGCATCAGCATCGAGAACGGCAGAATCAAGGACGCACCCGGAAGCCGCTTACGCTCGGGGCTGCGCGAGGTGATGGCACGATTTCGGCCCACGCTGAATATCACTCCGCAACAGGATCTGTTGCTGTGTGACATTACCCCACACGATCGACCCGAGATTGACCGTTTGTTGACCGAGTATGGGATCCGCCCGGTGGAGCGCATCTCGCTGTTGGAACGTTATGGCATGGCGTGTCCGGCGATCCCAACATGTGGCCTGGCCATCTCCGAATCCGAACGAACGATGCCCGGCTTGATTGATGAGTTAGAGGTCGTCCTCACGGAATTGGGACTGACGTCGCAACCGATCAGCATCCGAATGACAGGCTGCCCCAATGGATGTGTCCGGCCGTACCAGAGTGACATCGGCATCGTCGGTCGCAGCGGCGATAAATACACGGTATTCGTGGGAGGCCGCATTTTCGGCGATCGATTGAATTTCATGCTGCAGGATCTGGTTCCTCGCTCGGAGATCACGCCGCTGCTCGCTCGGTTGCTACGGTCGTATCGGGATGAGCGGCAGGATGGAGAGGGATTGGGCGATTATTGCCATCGGCTCGGACCGGAAGCCATTCGACAGCGGGTGGGGGCACCGGCCGACGCGAAGCCACACGGATGACCGCTCGGCCAAGTTGTCGGATCAATTCGCTCAATGTCCCCCAAGCGAATCCCAGGTGCAGGGCGCCGAAGACAATCGGCAGCCACAACTTGGCCGCGACTCCCTTGAGGCGCGACGCCAAGACGATGGACACCAACAGGATAACCATGAGATAGATGCTCGAGAGAGTTGCCCCGGCGTAGGCCCATTCCCGACGCTGCCCACTCAAAGCGAAGAGAAACCCGCAAGCCGTAAAGAAAAGAAGCGGCGCTACGGATGGCAACGTCCACGCGTCGGAATGTTTCATCGCCAACCGGACCCGTCCCCGGCCATAACGTGCCATCTGCTGGAGCAAGGCGCTGATCGACTTTCGCGGATGATAATGAACGGCGAGCTCGGGAGCAAACCAGCAGTGAAGCCCCGCCCGGTCGATCCGATGGTTGAATTCGACGTCTTCACAGGCATCGAATCGTTCGTCGAACAATCCGACTGTCTCGAATACGGAACGACGATACGCCACTGCCACACTGCTTGCGGGCACGAACTGGCCCACCGACGAGTAGATATATGAGGATGGGTTGTGGCCCAGCCAACTTCGCCGAGCCGACGCGATCGCCTCTTGGAGCGGGGTGGCGTGGTGAATTTCGAGCGGTTGCGGCCTCCCAAGACAATCGGCTCCGCTTTTCTCAAACGCATCGACGATGTGCCGGAGGTAATTCGGGTCGTCGATGTCGCAGTGACCATCGATGATGACAAAGTATTCCCCCTGCCCGTGTCGCACGCCGATGTTCCGAGCGGCACTCGACCAGCGCTGGGGATTCTCAAATAAGTGGAGGTGAGGAAATCGTCGCTGCAGTCGGCGAACCAATGTCGGCGT
>CAKZUU010000357.1 GCA_937922175.1 uncultured Gemmataceae bacterium | reverse complement strand
CGGGTGCCCTGCTTCTGCACCGGCACGCAGCGAACGACCGAAACCATGACCTGCTTCGTTTCCGGCACGCATTCCTGAACCGTCTGCATGATCTGCTTTTGCACCGGCACGCAGGTCACCTCGTTGACGGTCACGTCCTGGATCACCGGGACACGTTCACACATCACCCGCTCTCGGACGCAGTTTTCTTGCACCGAAGTGCGAACCATCCGGACGCAACCCGTGCACGGATCACACACCGGAACGCAAACGGTCCGGCATACCGGGACCGACTCCTGCACCGTTCGTCGCACCGTCTGGTAAGTCGTGACTTTCCGAGTCACCGGCGTGATTTTTTGCTGCATCTCGGTGACTGTCACCGGAACCTGCTTGGCGACCATCGTGTAAGTGGTAACCTGTTGCGGGACCTGCTCGGTCACTTGCTGCATTTCGGTGTAGGTGTATGGGACCTGTTTCGTGACCGTGGTGTAGAAAGTTTCCGTTCGTTGTTCCGGCACCGTGACGCGTTGATACTCGGTGACCGTTACTGGAACCTGCTTGGCCACGGTCTTGCAGGTCATCACCTGCCGTTGCTCAGTCGTCCGGATCGGCACTTGCACTTGATAGGTGACCGGCTCCGTCACGGTCTTCTGGACCATCTTGCGGACCTGCACAGGGACTTGCCGCTCGACAATCCGTTGCTCGTAGCACGTGACGGTCTGTGTGGTGAATTGGGGTTGGCAGGCGGTCGTCGGACCACAGGCTCCGCAACCAGCATGGGCGACCACGACTCCACAATCGCCGCGGCTTCTGCGACCGCCAGCTTCAACTGGATCGGTTAGCAGACCGACCCCGATCACGGCAACGACCGCGACCAACAATCGCTTCATCATCTTTCCATCCTCAGTGGGCAAAAACATGAGACGCAGAGGTGGTTTAGGCACTTTGAGACGATTAAGCAAGGAGCGTATATCCTGTTTTACCAGTTTTTCCACATATTCCATTCATCACCATCGGTCACCACAGCATTTCACTCTCGAATATCTTGGGTCCCGAGCGAGCCGAAATGCCCCCGTTGGCCGTATTCCGGTGTTTTTCGCCTGCCGACCAAACCACTCGCTCTTACATTAACGGCAGCCCCGCCAGGTTCTGCAATTCAAGCAGGAGAACTTTCATGAATCGACGAGATGTCCTCCGCGCGACCGGAGCCGCGTTCACCAGTCTGACTCTTTCCTCGGCTTTTCCGCTCGGGTGGAAGGTGCGAGCTGAAACGAAGAAAAAACGCAAGCTCCTGGTCTACACTCGCTCGGCCGGTTATGAGCACTCCGTTGTGAAATTACGGCCGGATGGCACGTGTCTGGTCGATCGGATTTTCAAAAAGCTCGGTGCTGAGCATGGCTTCGACGTCCATTGCACCAAGGACGGACGAATTTTTTTGCCAGCGACGCTGCAAGAGTTCGACGCGGTCTTCTTTTACACCACCGAAGATTTGACGCGAGAGGGCGGCGACAAACAACCACCGATGCCTCCCGAGGGGAAGAAAGCTCTCTTGGATTTCGTGGCATCGGGCAAGGGTTTTGTCGGCTCACATTGCGCCAGCGACACCTTCCACAGTGCCGAACGGGGCTGGAAAAACAACCCCCCCGAACAACAAGATCCGTACATCCGCATGTTGGGTGGGGAGTTTGTCAGGCATGGTGAGCAGCAAAAGGCATGGATGCGAGTCGTCAGCCCCGAGTTTCCGGGAGTTCGGGGCGTTAAGGATTTTCAGCTTTTTGAAGAATGGTACAGCTTGAAAAATTTCGCTCCCGATCTGCACGTCATCCTCGTCCAAGATACCCAAGGGATGCGGAACTTGGATTATCAGCGGCCTAACTTCCCCGCGACTTGGGCTCGCATGCATGAGGAAGGACGCGTCTTCTACACCTCGATGGGGCATCGCGAAGATGTCTGGGAGAATCCGCTGTTCCAACAAATCTTGCTTGGTGGATTGAGTTGGGCGTTCGGCAACGTTGATGCCGAGCTGACGCCCAATCTCGGCAAGGTGGCCCCCCAAGCGGCGGTCTTGCCTGACCCGAGTAAGAAATGAGCTCTCCCGGAGAGCTCGCGCAATGCCGTCGTCCATTTGACATCTACCTGATTTGAATCTCCCTCCACCAGGAAACATCGCCATGAAAACCGAAATTCTGAGGTTCGTCGTCGTCGCGAGCATCGGCACAATGCTTGGAGTCCCGGCTCTCGCGGAGGAGAAAGGCGAGAAAGGCTGGGTTCCTCTCTTCAATGGGAAGGATTTGACGGGATGGAAGATTCATCCGGAGGCGAATCCGGGGGCCTTCGCCGAAATTTTGCCGCAGGAAAAGGGTGGCAAATTGGTCGGTTTCAAGGCGAAATTGAAAGATGGCCGCATCGTCGATTTGTGGCGGGTGGAAGATGGTGTTCTCATCGGCAGCGGGCCGGCTAGCCATCTCTTCAGCGAGCGAGGCGACTACACCGACTTTGAGTATCGCATCGAAGCACAAATCAACGATGGAGGCAATAGCGGGCAGTACTTCCGAACTCCCTTCGCCGGTGGCTTTCCTCCAGGTTACGAAGCACAGATCAATGCCACGGGGGGAGATCCCATTCGCACGGGGAGCCTCTACCCGGATGGTCGAGTCGGTTTACGCGACTTCCAGAAAGACATCGTGACGGTCAAGGGCCTTTCGCTTCACAAACCGAATGAATGGTTCACTCAGCACGTCATTGCGCGGGGGAACCACATCATCATTAAGGTCAACGGCAAGACGACACTCGATTGGAAGCACCCCGGGAAGTTTCTCACTCAAGGGCACTTCGCTCTTCAGGGGCACGACCCGGGCACGGTCGTTCGATTTCGGAAGGTCGAGGTGAAAGAGTTGAAGTGATCCTCGATCGTTGAGTGACGGTGACCATTTTACCGACGAGGCCCCCGCGGATCGTTGAACCGGCCCCGGGGGCGTCGATCAGGAATCAAGCACTTCGCGGACCTTTTGCGCCAAGTGCGCCGGGCTGAACGGCTTGTGGAGAAATGCCGACTCGCCCTCGGCGATGCCATGACGGATGACTTCGTCGTCGGTGTAGCCAGATAGATACAAGACGCGCAGCCCGGGGCGGGCGTCGAGAATTTTCTGGGCCAACTGTGGGCCGCTCATCGTCGGCATGACCACGTCGGTGACGAGCAAGTCGATCTCTTGGGATGACTCCGAAGTGAGCCGAAGAGCTTCCGGACCATTCGGGGCTTCCAGGACGCAATAACCGGAGCTTTCGAGGATCAGCCGCGCGAGTTTTCGCACCCCGTCTTCGTCCTCGACGAGCAGCACGGTTTCCTTTCCTTTGGGAGTCGGGCGTTGCGCGATGAATTGCGATTTGATCTTTCGTCGCTCGTCGAGGTTTCGAGGGAGATAGACGCGGAAGGTCGAACCACGGCCCACCTCGCTTTCAACCTCGATGTAGCCGCCCGACTGCTGCACGATGCCATAGACCGTGGCCAGCCCCAGACCGGTGCCTCTCTCCGGGCCTTTGGTCGTGAAGAACGGCTCGAAGATCCGGGCCTTGGTCGCTTCGTCCATGCCGACACCGGTATCGGCGACGGTCAGACAGACGTAGGAGCCCCTCCCCGCCGTGTCGCTGATAGTGGTTGGGATGTCTTCCAACTCCACATTCGCGGTCTCGATGCGAAGGACTCCGCCATTCGGCATCGCATCACGAGCGTTGACGCAAAGGTTGATAATCACTTGGCTCATCTCCGTTGGGTCCACCTTGACCGGCCACAACGGACTTGCCGTCTTCAGTTGAAGGACGATCTGCTCACCCAAGAGGGGATAAAGCAATTTCTCCATATCCAACAGCAACTCGTTCAGGTCGATCACCGTGGGAATGAGAACTGTCTTGCGGCTAAAGGCGAGCAGCTGTCGAGTCAACCCGCTGGCGCGGACGCCGGCCTTTCGGATCTGAGTGAGCAATTCGTGGCGGGCGTCGTGCGGTTCCGTTTGGTTGAGCAGCAAATCCGTGTAGCCATTGATGACGGTCAGTAGATTGTTGAAGTCGTGGGCCACACCGCCGGCGAGCCGGCCAATCGCCTCCATCTTCAAAGTCTGTCTTAACTTCTCCTCGAGTTGCCGTTTCTCCGTGATGTCCTGCCAGACGCCCATCACGCCGACGACCTGCCCTTCGTGATCGTGCATGGGGACTTTCGAGGTTTCCAGCCAGACACGGCGTCCGTCCGCAAATGTCGCCGGTTCAACAATGCCGATCTCGCCGATATTGCGTTCCATGACTTCGTAGTCTTTTTGCAAGAAGAACTCGGCCTCCTCAGGCTTCAGGCTCGGGAACTCCAGGTCGGTTTTCCCGATCATTTCCAGCGGACTTTGAAAACCGAACGCCTCCGCCACTCGCTGATTGCACCCCAGATAACGAGAATGGCGATCCTTCCAGAACACACCGATCGGGATGTTGTCCATGACCGTCTGCAACAAGCGGCGGGACTCGCGTAAATCTTCCTGGGCCTTGAGGCGCTGGCTGATGTCGGTAATGAAACCAACTCGCCTCAGATCTTTTGACCCCTCCTCGTGGAGGAGAAAACCTCGGCTTTCGACGTGGCAAATGGTGCCGTCGGGCCGGACCAGACGATAAATGTGATGACACGTCTCGGCTCTTTCGCGAGCCTTTTGAAGCGTCTGGAGAAAACCCTCTCGGTCATCCGGGTGTACCAGGTCAAAATATCGCTGAAGATTATCGTTGAGCTCTTCCGGTTTC
>CAKZUU010000356.1 GCA_937922175.1 uncultured Gemmataceae bacterium | reverse complement strand
ATGGTCGGCGGAGCCCGCGAGGCGTTCGATCAGGTCTTGCCGCTGTTTCAATGCATGGGCAAAACCATTGTTCACCAAGGGCCCGCTGGGTCAGGCCAGCACACCAAGATGGTGAACCAGATTCTGATCGCTTCAACCATGATTTCCCTTTGCGAGGGTCTCCTCTATGCATCGAAAGCGGGGCTTCAACTGGAGACCGTTCTGCAAAGTGTCTCCGGAGGTGCGGCCGGAAGTAAATCACTGGAAATTTACGGACCTCGAATCCTGGCGAGAAACTTTGAGCCGGGCTTCTATGTCGAGCATTTCATCAAAGACATGGGGATTGCCCTGAGGGAGGCCGAGCGAATGCATCTTTGCCTGCCAGGTCTCGCCTTGGCCAAGCAGCTTTATGAAGCCGTTCGTGCCCAAGGATACGGTCGGAAAGGCACCCAGGCACTCTTGTTGGCGCTCGAACACATCTCGAATGTCCAGCGGTGAGAGAGACCTTGGCTGCTCGGCGATCCGATCCCATCGAGCCAGCGCTCTGCCGGGGGGCCGCCTTATTTCCCCTGCGGTTTGGCGAGCACGCGCTGTTGATTGAATTCGGTGGGGTCGAATTCATCTTTCGGGCGGCGGGGGGAATGAGCATCGGCATCGGCAGCGGGCGACGCGGCTCTCATGGGTCCCGAGGAAGACGCGGAAGCCGCTCCGGACACTTTGATGCCGGGTAACAGCATCACATTCGTCATGTCGGGTTCCTGTGGCGTCGTCGGTGATGAGGAATCGCTGGGAAGTTGATGGACAGCTGAGGAGGCAGTGGTCTTGCCCGTGACGAGGCGAACAAATTCCTCCAAGTGCCGATAGGCGGGCGATTCCCGATTTCGCAAGGGAGGTTGCGAAGCGTTGCCGTGAAGGTTCAACGCATTCACGAGCAGCGGACTTTTGGCGGGGTCATCGTGGCGGACGGCGGCAAGAACCGTGGCCAGATTCAACTGCGTGGCCCGTCGATCGCCGAACATCATGGTGGGTCGAGTCAAGGGGAATGCCTCCTGATCCGAGCGAGCGTGACACCCGGAACACGCATTGATCAGGATGGGATGCACCTTGGAGGTAAAGAGGTTGTATGCGGATGCTGGTAGTTCGGTGGTGACGATCGTTTCGTGCTTGACCGGGACGATCGCAGGGGGCTCTCCGACCGCGCGAGGTGGAGGCGGTAAACTGGCTTGCGTCTGCAATTCGGCCACGATACGCCGCAACGCCTGATCTTCGGGGGCGAGCCGGACAGCCTCTTCCGCCTCGCTCAAGGCTTGCGTTTTCAGACCGTGGTTGAGGCACCAGCGGGCCAGGGCAGCGTGTTGTCGCGCATCGCCCTTTCCTATTCTCCGCCGAAGTTCGAGGTAGGCAGCGTTCTTGTCGGGCAATAGCAACATCGTGGAACTGACGGGGACGGTGATCTCCCCACTCGACTGCTTCACGCAAAAATAACCGCCCCGCCTCTCGATCATTCCCTCGATCAGGCCTCCGTGATCCAACAGTAAGACCCGCCCCGTGGTCATGAGTTGCGGAGTTTCAGGCGGACCGCCCCGAGCGATCACGGCTGCGGCGAATGCGCCACAAACCACCCAAAGTGAGATCATCCCGTCCTGTCGCATGCGCGGCAGCGATACGCGGTTTCGGAATTGATGTCAAGCGCGACTGGAACGAAGCGGGACAAGGTTGTTCAGAAATTGTTCCGTGCAACGCTCCCACGTGAACTGTAAGGCGAATTCGCGGCAGGCTTCGCGGCTGGTTTGGGTCAGGCAGTGATCGATAGCTCGTCCCAAATCATCGTCCAATGCCCCGATCTCCGGTTGGCCCACCAACAAATCACGGGGCGCTTCCGCGGGGAAGGCAGCCACGGGCGTGCCGCACGCCAACGCCTCCAGCATCACTAAGCCAAATGTGTCGGTCCGGCTCGGAAAGACGAGGACATCGGCGGCCGCGTAGGCTGCCGCTAAGGCCTCCCCGTGCAGAGCACCGGTAAAGATCACATCGGGGTATTCCCGCCGTAGACGAGCCAATAACGGACCATCGCCGACCACCATCTTGTCGACCGGGCGATCCACGTCAAGAAAGTCGGTGATATTTTTCTCCTCAGCCACGCGACCGACGTACAGAGCCAGTGGTCGGCTTCGTGTTGGCCGATCGGTACTTGGTTTGAACATTCCGATGTCGACCCCACGGGACCATCGACGCAAATTGCGAAACCCACATTCGCTGAGTCGTCGCATCCAGGATCGGGCGGCCACCATCACCGAATCCGACCAACCGTGAAACACTCGAAGCAGGTGGAAGGTGTACCGAGGCGGAACACCCAAATATTTCCTCAAGTAAGAGGGGAAGTCCGTATGGAAACTGGTGCTGTGTCGCCATCGACGTCGGCGCAAAAACATGGCCGCGTTCAGTCCCAAGGGCCCCTCGGTCGCGATGTGCACATGATCCACCTCGCCGATGAACCGCGCGATCATTGACGGCAAGAGGAGGGAGAGTCGGACATCGGGGTACAACGGAAATCGAAGGGCAGCAAACAATCCCGGGTGAACGATTTGGACATCATGACCCAAGCGGCGCAAGTGACTTGTCGTCGTTCGCAGGGTTCGAACAACGCCGTTGATCTCAGGCTCCCAAGTATCGGTAATCAGCGCGAGTTTCAAGCGTTGGTCTCCGCCAGTGGGGCAATCCGCACGGCGGGAAAATCGCTTCCATCATCGACGATCTCGTTGGCTTGCCCCGGGTCGAAGTGGTGCTGCCTGATGACTCCATTGCTCACGGTGAGGTAGCCGCACGGCAATTCGGTCCACGAGCCGCTGTTGAAGTAGCCAATCTCGCCGGGGTTCTCGGCTTCCATGTGAGTATGACCACAACAGACGGCCGTGCAGCCTCGTTTTGCCGCATAGGCACGAGCTCCGGCTTCGATTTGCTCCCGGCATCGCAGAAAGGTTTTGCTGGCACGTTTGGCACTGCGAGCCATTCGGAATGAGGGATCCAACCGTTGCAGCCCGCGATAAGCGAGGTCGGCTAACGCGGTCACGATCGGGTGTTTGTCAATGAAGGTGTCAAATTGATGTCCGTGCAAGACGAGGACACGATGATCGCCGCTGCGGAGAATATGTTCGTCGGCGAATTGCACTCCGATCAGGGAGGAGATGACCTCTGCTGGTCCGTCATGATTCCCGTTGATCCAGATAATTGGAATCTCATCCGACATGGCGCGGAGCGAGGATAATATTTTCCAATGGTGCTTTTTCAGCCGCCGAAAATCGTGCGAATCGAATACGTCGCCATTGAGAATCAACGCTGAGGTGGGAATCAATCCCTGACGGACCATCTCGAGAAATTGCCGCAGAGCAATGACCTGAGAGTTGGAACTACCAAGATGAAGGTCCGAAATAATCACGGCATCGTACATGGTATCTCCGCGTGAACCTCCTTGCCTCGTAAGTGAAGCTACAGCACAGGGTGTCGGAATTCACGCGGAGATATGGAGAATTCGCTGAAGTCTCATCCGACGGTCAACGATTCTTCATTGAATCGCTTATCGCTTAATGATGTCGCGCACGGTCATGCCGCTGGGAATCATGGGCAGGACGTGTTCTTGGTAAGGAACCAACACGTCGAGGAGATATGGTTCCTGAGCGTCGAGCATTTCTTCCAGGGCCGAGTCGAGGTCGGCTTTCTCGTGGATCTGACGAGCTGCAACTTTGAATCCACGAGCGATGGTCACGAAGTCTGGGTAGGGTTCGCGGTCCAAACCCGCGCCGAGATAGGTATGCGCGCGGTTGCCCTCGAAGAAGCGGTCCTCCCATTGCACGACCATGCCCAAGTGTTGATTGTTGAGCAAGAGAATTTTCACGGGCAGCTTCTCGGTGTGGGCACAGGCCAATTCCTGAATGTTCATCAGGAAGCTGCCATCGCCGTCGATGTCGATCACCGTTTTGAGGGGATGAGCGACTTGAGCTCCGAGAGCGGCCGGCAACCCGAAGCCCATCGTCCCTAAACCGCCGCTGGTAATCCAGTGCCGGGGCTGATTAAAGGGAAAGTATTGAGCCGCCCACATTTGGTGCTGACCCACGCCGGTCGTGATGATCGTTTGTTCCAGACGACCTCGCTGTTTGAGAATTTGGTGCAGGCGTTGGATGGCATATTGCGGAAGGATCGCGTCATCTCGATCCTCATACGTGAGCGGTTCTTTCTCCCGCCACTCGTCGATCTGAGCGAACCATTCTGCGTAACGCCCTCCCGATGTCAGGTCCGCATTCTCTGGCTCGGAAAGCATGGAGTTCAAGTCGATGAGAGCGTCCTTGACGTCGCCGAAAATCGCCACGTCGGCGACTTTGTTCTTGTTCAACTCAGAGGGATCGATGTCGATATGGACAATCCGCCCATGCTTTGCGAATTCGCTCAGCTTGCCGGTGACGCGGTCGTCGAAGCGGACACCCAAGGCCAAGAGGAGGTCGGCTTCGTTGATCGCGTAGTTGGCATACACGGTTCCGTGCATCCCCAACATATGCAAACACAAGTAGTGGTCGGCTGGAAACGCTCCCAACCCGTGCACCGTCAAGGCGACGGGGATACTGCAGCGTGTGGCGAATTCGCGCAACACCGCCGACGCGCCCGAGAGAACCAGTCCTCCGCCGCCGTAGATGATCGGCTTTCGACTCTTGCGAATCGCCTCCAGGACGCGCTGAAGCTCGGCCCGGGTGGCACGGCGGTAGGGCCGATAGCCCGGAAGGTTCATGGGGGCGTCGAAATCCGGCACCACACTTTTCAATTGCACATCTTTGGGCACGTCGATAATGATGGGCCCGGGTCGGCCGGTGGTCGCGACGTGAAACGCCTCATTCATGATCCGCGTGATGTCTTCTGTCCGCTGAATGAGGTAATGATGTTTGGTGATGGCGCGGCAGGTTTCGACAATGGGAGTTTCCTGGAACGCATCGGTGCCGATCACCGGTGTCGAGACTTGCCCCGTGATGGCAATGACAGGAACGGAATCCATCTTGGCATCAGCCAGACAGGTCACGAAATTCGTCGCTCCTGGTCCGCTCGTGGCCATACACACGCCGACGCGGCCAATACTCCGAGCGTAGCCGTGCGCCATGAAGCCGCCGCCTTGTTCATGCCGGGGCAGCACCGTGCGGATCTTCTGCCGATACCTGGTGAGCGCTTGATGAATCGGCATGCTCGCCCCACCCGGATAGGCGAAAACGACCTCGACCCCGTGGCGAACCAAAGACTCAACAAGAATATCCGCACCGATCATCGGCTTCGCGGTCATCGCCCACCCGACTCCTGGGAACGTGCACGCCGGACCCTCTCACTGCCGGCGCTTGTGCGTTATTGTATGGGGTGCGGGCGGTTCGACGATTAGAGATCCGTCCGAGCGTAAAGCTCAAAATGCTGCACAAATTGGTTCCAGGAGAGGTCGATCATGCCGTCGTCCTGGCCATCGAGGGGCCATTGCGACGAGTCCCAGCCCCAGGGGTTGTACAATTTCACGCGCCAGTTCCCCCCCCATTCGTAGACATCGATGATGGCATACGCATGGAGGCCAATAATACCGTTTTTCTCGATGATTTCCCGACCCGATTCATCTTGGCCCCATGAGGGAGTGCCGGCGGTCAGGATGGCACCGGCCCGCAGCGCGTCCCTTAGGTCGCTGGGCAAACGGGTGTCGTCGGCTCGGATCGTTTGCCAGCTTCGTTGACCCAATAAGGCGGAATGGGCTTGGGCCTCCGTCCAACCCCAATTCTCGACGGAGCGTGCGTTTCGCCAATCAACTCCTTCTTGTTGCAAAACCGCCCGCTGCATGAGAGTGGTCCAGAACTCGCCATTCGGGCGCCCCGATGGCTCGTCATACTCGTTGCGCCGGACCGTCGGTTGGGCGTCGTGGTCGTACCAGGTTCCGTCAAAACTGACGACCTCGTAGCGCGTCCGATGGACGAGACCGAACAAATAGCTGGTGTATGTCTTTACCTGATACTGCTGATGGCCGAGATACGTGATTCGATCGCTGAAGGAGACGCCCGCGTTTGCGGCCCCGGCCAGTACCGACAGAAGAGTGCAAGTCCCCCCGGTGCCTTGCCGAACATCCCAGTGCTGATACCCGTCGATCACCCAACTTTTCGGCTCGAACTGGTCACGGAAGGTATCGCGACCGGGACCGCCGCGAAACGCGTCTTGTCCGGGGCCGCCATTGAGGTAATCAGCACCTTCACCGCCCCAGAGATCATCATCTCCTTCGCCGCCGTCGAGTAGATCCGAACCATCGCCGCCCAATAAGGTGTCGTGGCCGACATCCCCTCGCAGATGGTCATTACCGGCTCCCGCATCCAATACATCATCACCTGATCCGCCCAGCAGAGTTTCCGACCGCAGGCTGCCCAGGATCGTGTCGTTTCCGTCGCCTCCGGACAGTAAAACCTGAAATTTCTGTTTCGGATCGTCGAGATCGCAAATAAACTCGATCCAGTCGTCGCCACCGTTCCCGAAAACTTCGATCCGATCGATCGGGACAGTAATGAAGACATCGGCGACACCCCAGACCGACAGCCCATTCGCCCGGGTATATTCAACGACGATTTGGTTCGACTCGTCGTCCCCCTCGACTCGAAGTGTGGAGTCGATGATGCTCGCGCTGATCGCCGGTGTTAGACGCGGCTCGAGCGATTCCGGTCCTGTCAGAAACCGTTCAACGCGGGAACCTCTTTCCTGGCGTGGCATTGCCGCATGTCTCCTACGGATCGGACCGCTGATAACCCCAGGGGACTTCGGCGGTCAAGACCTTGGAGCTGCAAAGATTCGTTTTTTACCAAGTGTCGCTGTTAAATGAGATCGACTTGAGGTGTGACGGCGCTTTTGGGAACCAGGGCAGGCCAGTAAGCATGGACTTCCCGGACGGTGGGCCGGCCTGTCGTATATCCCGTCACGCCGGGCGGTCCCGACGTGACCAGAGGGGCAAACTCTTTGGTGAATCGCTCGACGATCTCCCGTCTCGGATCGCGAACGGCGACTCGGAGCACCACCTCGGGTGGATCCGCGGGGGGAAGCACTCCGGGCAAGCTGTCCCCAGCTCCCAGCACTTCGACGTGGGTATGTTCCGGACGCATGGCCGCTCGACGCAATCGCTCCAGAAGAGTCGCGCCCGCCAACCGGGCTTTGTCGGCCGCCCGAGGACCGGCGATGACCAAGGTGCCCGTGGCGGCGAACCCATCCTGATACGCGATCGAAACTTTGTAAGAATCGGGCGCCGGTCGTCCACGGCCGCCCCGGACAGCGACACGATCCTTTCCTTCCTCCGAGATCTCGACCGCGGTGAAGTCCGCCACGACATCGGGCGTGAAATATCTGGTCGGATCGTCGACTTCATAGAGAAGTTGTTCCGCGACGGTTTCCCGATTGACGGCCCCGCCGCTTCCGGTGACTTTTGTGACGATGAAAGAACCGTCGCTTTGGCACTCGACGATCGGATAGCCGACTCCCGCCAGGTCGGAGAGTTGATCCCAGCGGCACCAAAGGCCCCCGGTCACTTGAGCCCCGCACTCAATGAGATGGCCGGCCACCGTCGCCGCCGCGAGCCGATCCCAGTCGTCGCTGGGCCAACCGAAGCAGTACAGCAGAGGACCCACAGTCAGTGATGCATCAGCGACGCGGCTTGTAATGACCACACGAGCGCCCCGTGCCAACGCCTCGGCGATGGGAAGGGCCCCCAGATATGCATCGGCGCTCACCACTCGGTCGCGAACGACTCGCAGCGATTCGCCGCTATCCAGATGGTTCAGAGGGAATCCTTGATCGAGGAGATCATCCAAGTGCGGCAACAGGTCGCTGCCGGAGACGACGCCGATCCGTTCGTGGGGCAGTCCGGCCTGATCCAAAATGGTTCGTGCTCGGTTGGCGCAGCCCATTGGGTTCAAGCCGCCCGCGTTGGTGACGATTCGCAATTGCGGCTGTTCGTGGAGCACGTTCGTCAGACGTTCGAGAACGTCGAGGAAATCACTGGCGAAGCCGGCTTGAGGATGGCGTTTTTTTTGGAGAGCCAGAATCGACATCGTCAATTCGGCGAGATATTCCAACGTGAGGAAATCGAGTTGGCCGTGGCGTGCTAACTGGATCGGGGCATCAAGATTGTCGCCCCAGAAGCCGCTGCCATTGCCGATTCGCACCGTCATCTTACTCAACATCCAAAGTGGCCAGTGTGAGAACCGTCAAGCAGCCTCGCTCGAACTCGGCGAGATCGATCCATTCTTCCGTAGTGTGAATGGCATTTTGTCCCGCCCCGATGGTGACGGTTGGTATGCCGTGCCGAATAATCCAATTCGCGTCCAACCCGCCGTTGCCGACTTTCAGCGTCGGGGTCCCGCCAAGTGCCTCGATGGCGCGGCAAGCGTGCTGAACGACGGGCGACTCGGGGGGCAGTCGGAAGGGGTAGTAATCGAGGCGGGCTTGAAAATTCACCGAGGCGGTGCGCCCTTCGTCGTTGCAAAGGTTCGCCGCCGCTCTCAGAAACGCCTCACGGTAGGCCTGGGTGATGGCGGATGCCGTCGCGGGGTCATGGCTTCGCGATTCGCCGGTCAGTCGCACAAAATCCGTCACGACGTTGGTGGCCTGACCGGCCGCACGACCTTCGCGATCGCCGAAGGTGCCGACGTTGCTAGTCCCTTCGGAACCATCGGGGCAACGCACTTTCCCAAACCAACCGTGGCGGTGAACGTCGGCCAAGGCGACACTCGCGACGAGAATGGCCGAGATTCCCCGCTCGGGATGCACACCAGCGTGAGCCGCCTTTCCCGTGATCTCGACCTCCCAGCGTTCAGCGCCGACTGCCGCCACCGTGATCTCGCTGGCCAATTTGCCGTCCACATTGAATCCCATCACCGGATTGCCCAATTCGGCTAGATCAACGTGCTTGGCACCGAACAAGCCACTCTCTTCCCGAACGGTGAACAACAACGTCAATGGGGGATGCGGCAACTTGTGTTCGATCAGAGAAGCTGCCAGATGGACCAAGGCGGCGACTCCCGTTCGATTGTCTCCGCCCAAGGCCGTTGGACCGGCGGAGACAACTCGCCCGTCTCGTACCACCGGCCGGGCCCCCGCCGCGAGTGGCACGGTATCCATATGGGTCAGAAACAGTAACCGCGGTCCGGGCTTCGTCCCCGGGAGTCGGACGATCAAATTGCCGGTTTGCGTCGGTAGCGGGATTCGTCGATGGGCCTCGTCGAAACGAATGGCCTCGGGCGGAACACCCGCTTCGATCAAACTGGTCCGGACCTCCTCCGCGATCGCTTGCTCCTTCCCCGTGATCCCCTCGACGGAGAGAAAGCGGAGTAATCGGGCAACGGCCGCGTCACGGTTGAAAAGTATTTCCGACGACATCATCATCCTCGACTACACGGGAGTCCGCGGCAGTTTGACGGTAAACGTCGTCCCCTGACCGAGGGTACTTTGGACTTTGACACTGCCCTTCATGATTTGCACCAGATTCTTCACAATGGCTAGACCTAATCCGGTGCCGCCGAGTTCACGGGACCGAGCTTTATCAACTCGGTAGAAGCGTTCAAAAATCCGCGGAAGATCGTCGGGTGGAATTCCCGGGCCATCGTCGGCCACTTCCAGGGCGATCTGATCACCGATGCCGTACCAGCGAACCGTGACGTGTCCGCCATCGCGCCCGTAGCGAATCGCATTGCCGACTAAGTTGTCCAAAATTTGCGCCAGGGCCTCTTCATCGGTGCGGAGTTCCTGCGAACTCTTCTCAGCGGGGGGCACCATCGTCAGGGTTTGGTGCCGAGCGTCCGCCTGGGCGGCATGACGATCGAAACAGTCGCGGACGACATCCACCAGCACCACTCGGGTTACCTCCATCGTTTCCCGCCCGCTCTCGATGCGTGCCAGACTGAGCAGATCGAGGATGAGGTTATTGAGCCGGTTGGCCTGGTCATGAATCTGATCCAAGAACATGTCACGATGCGACGGGTCGTCCATCGCGCCGTCCTGGAGTGTCTCGACGGCGGCCTTGATCACGGCCAAGGGCGACTTCAGCTCATGCGACACATTCGCGACAAACTCATGTCGCAACCGTTCCAACCGACGCAATTCGCTGGTGTCATGGATGACAATAATGGCCCCGCCGGGCCTTTCCTGTAACGGTGAGACATGGATCATGAGTGATTTCGCCGGATTGCCGCGCCAGTCGAACTCCTCGCGTTGCGGCTCCGAGGTTTCGAGGGCCCGCTCCACCAGGGTGACGATGGGCTTCTGCCGAACAATCTCCCATAGCTTCAGGCCGATCGCTGTACGCGGATGGAACTCCAACAGATGGCTCCCCCGATCGTTAGCGAACAGGAGTTTTTGTTGAGCGTCAATGGCCACCACTCCTTCGATCATGCCGTCGAGAATGGCTCGAAGCTGTTGCCGCTCCTGATCGACGCTGGTGAATTGCTCCGCCAGACGTGAACTCATCGAATTGAAGGTACGTATTAAGTGCCCCAGATCGCCGCCGGCAACGGAGACGATTTCGTGGCCGTAATGCCCAGCGGTGATCTGCCGGGCCGCCTCTTCCAACTTGCGGAGGTCGTGCCGGATGAGCCGTGCCTCGGACCACATCAAGGCGAGCGCAACACTGGCGAATCCAAAAGCCGCCACGAGCGGGCGCCAACCGTCCTCCGGTCGGAACACCAACCACGAAAGTAAAACGCCACTCGTTAACAGCAGGAGAGCGTGTAGAAGGACAATTCGTCGCGGCATACCCACTCCCGCGCCGTGGTACTCTTCCGCAGGGTCTCCAGCAATCGCCGTTGGTCAATCGAACCGTTGCCGCCGACAGCCAGCCCACGCCCGACGACCACAGGGAGATCGTCGCCTCCTGCGGGAGGATGCCCTCGTCTCCCTCTTGCTGGAGCATCGCTCGGCGAGGGGATCGGTTGACAGCTGTGGCCACAGCACCGGAATTGTACGCATCCGGGGCTGATTCAGCGACGCTGCCCTGGTTCCACTCGTCGTCGGAAACCCTATCGAGTGGGCGGGCCTCGTCACTCGTGCTAACGGGGGGAGCAAGAGTCGTTTCCGGGCCGCTCTCCGACTGATTAGCGGTCGACGTCCAAACCCATTACGAGAATGGCCACCAGGATATGTTTTGCCACGACTAAGCTGACAATGGCCGGGATGGGCCCCATCGTGCAGAACCACGCTGTCAGGAAGACGGTGATCGAGGTCCATGACATGAGGCGTAAATTTCGCCGAATTCGGCCGTTCGGCCGTTCCATCAATCCGATTTCAGGGGGGCGCGGAGGCGGAGCCAAATCCATCATTCCCATCAAACTCCTGACAAACCGACCGAGGGCCCCTTCCGGGCGCAGGACATGTCACCATCACAGTATAGATGCGAGGGGCTGTCATTTCTCGTTTTTTGTCGGCCGATACGATTTCAGCCATCGCGGTTGCCTTCGATCCAAGCGGAAAATTGAGACGGTTCGTTTCGGTTCGCCGTCCTTCTCGAACCAAAATGGCCCGGAGGGTAACTCGACTTCCAACCTCATGATCTCACGCTTCAACGTCTCGCGTCGAAACGACCGTGCTTTGCTGGCCGCGGTCAATAGAACTCGGAAGGCTTCAGCGGTCGCGAGACTGGCCGGACTGAGGTCCTGGCCGCTTCGCTGGCGAAAATCAGTTTCCAAGCGTCGAAATGCCTCGGAGGCGTCGTCACCGGGTAGGACCGTCGCAAAAACGAGGGGCGCCTCAGGCGGTTGGCGCCAAAGACGTTCCTCGTCTTCTCCCGCGTAGATGAGCCTGACGCGGCCATCTTGCGTCACGGGCAGTAAAGGTTCAAGACCGTCGCGGCGGCCCACGAAAACGAGCCCTCCTGTCTCACCCTGAGGCCAGCGCGAAGCGGCCGCCCGAATTTCCTCCGCTGAGTGGACGATGTGTTCTGCAAGAATCCGGCGGTCGGGATGCCGAAACTCTTTGACGAAAGCCCGGTGAATCTCGATCGCTCCGGGGATACTGGCATCGACGATCAGCAGCAGTTGGATGAGTTTTTCTTCGTCGATCGCATATTTCGCCAGCCATTTGCCTCTCTCCGCCGGGCTGATGCCAACGCACCACAAGCCCGAGCTAGGGGCGCCGGGGGAACCACCCGCCGCACTAAACCCGACTGGGCCGGCATCCCGAACAGCGATCGCGTGCCGAATTTGTTCCGTTTCGAGTGAGTCGATCCCACCGACGACCGCCATGACTTGATTGACCGCGATGAGGCGGGTGGTCTGGAACGCGAAGTGCTCCACTTGCGATGCCGTGTCGCCGTGAAGCACGGAGACCGACCTACCGGCGAAGCTCTTGGTCGCGTCATGATTCCACGAATCGACGGTGAGAGCGGCCGCCGCAACCAGTGCCTTGCCGATTTCAGAGTCTTGACCCGTGCGAGGCACGAGATGACCAACGAAGACCGAGTCTGCCGCACCTCCGCCATTACAACCGATCAGGGCGATGCCCAAAATCCAGTCGAAAACAGGACCGCGCAGGAGGCGTCTGAACAGACAGGCTCGGTGGCGTTCGTGGCACATGTCGCTATCTTAGGCGAGGCGGACTCGAACGACCGAGCGTTTTAATGGCGGAAAAGAAACTCGCGGGTGTTGAGGATGGCCCAAAGAACATCTTCCCATGCTTTGCGTTTGTCCTCTGCCTTTTCAACATGAGAAAGAGCCGCTTGGGCTTCCGGAGCGGTGGCCGTTCGGCAGAGAGCCGCCAGGTACAATTCATCCAGCACCTCGGCGGGGGATTTGTTGGCGGCGAGCAACTGCCCCAAGCGATTGTCGGGCTTGCGAATTTTATCGTTAATCGTCGGTCCGTTGATCAATTGCAACGCCTGACCCAGATTGCTATCGCTTTCTCGCTCGCATTCACAGGCCAGTTCACGGGCGGGTTGGCCGAACGCCTTCAAGAACGGATGGTTCACCTCGCCGTCAGGCAACTGAATCGCCCGGGTGCCCAAAGGCAGGCTGGGGAACTTTTCCGGCACGCCGGTGACGTCGCACAGGGCATCGAGCAATTGCTCCGCCGTCAGTAGTTTGGTGACCGCCCGAGAGAAATATCGTTGGTCGTCCTTATTCGTCAGTGTGGGTTCGGAGCTTAATTGATAAGTCCGCGAGGTCATGATCTTGCGGATCAGGTGCTTGACATCGAAGCCGGACTTCACGAACTCACGCGCCAAAGCGTCGAGAAGCTCATCGTTGGCGGACGGGTTGGACTCGCGGAAATCATCGACCGGATCAACAATACCTCGCCCCATGAGGTGGAACCAGATCCGATTGACCACGGACTTGGCGAAGAAGGGATTGTCTGGTCGGGTCAGCCAATCCGCCAGGACCTCACGCCGGTCTTGATTCGGGGCGATTTGCGGGGTCTCACCGCCTGGGAATCGGGGCGGCATGGTCTTGCCCGTACGGGGCTGAGTGATTTCGCCCTGACGGTCGGTGTAAATCACCTCCGAGAGGATCTCGTTCGGCTTCGTGCTGGGCAGGCGAGCGTCGTTGGTGTGTTTGACGCGGACGAAAAATGCCGCCGTACTGTAGTAATCGTCTTGAGTCCACCGCTCGAAAGGATGGTTATGGCATTTGGCACATTGCATGCGAACGCCGAGAAACAGTTGGGCCGCCGTTTCCGCCAGGCTCGACGCATCTCGCGCGACGCGGAAGAAATTGGCCGCCGGATTCGCATGGCTTGGCCCTTTGGCCGTCAGAATCTCCCTCGTGACCTGATCGAACGGTGTGTTCCGGGAAATGTGATCGCGGAGCCACTGATGGAATGTATGCACCCCTTTCAGTTGCATCGTTTTCCGGCTGGCCCGCAACACATCCGACCATTTCAGCGTCCAGAAATCAGCGTACTCCGGCTGTTGCAGCAGGTAATCGATCCATTTCACTCGTTTATTGGCGTCGGGGTCAGCCAGAAATGCCTTCGTTTCGTCCAGGCGGGGTAATCGGCCGCATAAATCTAACGTCGATCGACGCAGAAACTCAGAGTCTGTGCACAGATCCGAGGGAGCGATACTGAGGATTTTCAGCTTGGCGAACACGAACCGATCGACCTCGTTGTACTCCGGGGGATTGGGCCAAGCGAAACCTTTTTTTTCCTCCAGGTAGGTGAGTCGGACGGCGACCATCTCTTCCAAGTATCGACACAGAATCGCCGCCTCTCCCGATTGTTTGAACTCCACCAGTCCGTTGGGATTCACGTCGGCAATCCCCGGGTCACTGCTTGTGAAGACGGTCAGCCGGGTCACGTCGACGACGCGCCCATCGGAGAAATGAGCCAAAACGGCGAGTTGCTGCCACCGGGCCGGCGCTCGCATCAGGCCGTTGCCGGGAAGAACGTCGATTTTCGTGACCGAGGGCAAGGAAGGAGGGTCGTCATGAAGTCCCTCGCGAAGCCACGTCAAGAGGGTCTGAGCCGGCACGCTCTCCGCCGACAGGCGAGCCCCGCCTTCATGCGGGATACGACCCAGTCCTTTGAGCCAAATCAAGCTCGCCTCGGGGTTGAGGCGGTCCGTGCGTCGTCCAAAAACATCGCGCGTCAGTTGGGCATAGTCGGCTGTCGGGTCAAACCCACGGAGACTCAAGCGAAAGCCGTTCTTGCCACTGGGAGTACCATGACAAGCGCCTTGATTGCAGCCGCCGACGTTCAAGGCCGCGATCACCTCATGTCGGAAACTCACCGGCTGGATTTTTTCGGCCTCGGACACCCGGAGGCGGATCTGAGCGGACTGGCCACCCACTTGGATGTGCAGAAGGGCCTCGCCATTCTGCCGGGGGACGAGCCAACCTGACTCGCAGCGAGCGACCTCCGATCCCTCAACTCGCCAATCCGCAAACGCCGTCAGATCGCGCGTCGAACCGTCAGAGTAATGCCCGATGACGAGAACCTGCCGTGACGCCCGGCTACCTTTCAGCTCGACCGCTGGCGGCACGATCTCGATCCGCTGGGGTTGCCCGATGATTTGCTGCCGCAGCTCCGGATTCGTCGGAATCGCTGCCCACGAGACATTTCCCAACTCAATCCACGAAGTGGCGATCAATCCTGTGAGGGTTCCCAGCAGCAAGCGGGTGAAGTTCAATGGCGGCATGGCAAAAACCTTACAATCAGGCGGGATGTTGAGAACGTCACAACCGTCTCGAACAAAATCAGGCGGGTTGCCGAAAACGTCTTCCTCGGGCAGGCTGTCTACAGTGTAGCGGAGAAGTCGTCGCTTTGGGAGATCGTTTTGATAAATTGATTCCTTCCCGAAACCGCTCGCCTCTTGAGTCAGAATAGAAGAAGAAGCAGATGGCATCTAAGGGTGTGTTCCCAAAGCGCCGTGTGAGCGCCGAAGCCGGCCCATTTGATAATGTAACTGCCAGGCGATCACCGCACCCTCTTCGAGAATGGATTCCTGCCGACGAGATTTATTCGCTGTTTGAGGGATCATGGGTCAGCAGCCGGTCACTGCCCGTCGAGTGCTGAAACGATTGAGCGAGAGCGCTCTGCTCAGCGCGGAGGAATTTTCCCGCGTCGAGGCAATGGCAGCGGGGTTGGAGGACGGCCGACAGGTCGTGCAGCTCCTCGTCGAGTCGGGACTGCTGACACGATTTCAGGCGGAAATGATCTACCGCGGGCGAACCGAAGGTTTTCGGCTGGGACAGTACCGAATCCTTGACCGCATCGGTCGCGGGGGGATGGGGCGAGTCTTCAGAGCCGAACACGAAACCATGAAGCGTATCGTCGCGCTGAAGGTGTTGGCCCCGGATCTGGTCAAAACCGAGCGGGCCCGCCGACTCTTCGAGCGAGAAGTTCGAGCCGCCGCCCGACTTCATCATCCGAACATCGTGACCGCTTATGACGCGAATCAATCCGGCGGGCGACATTACCTGGTGATGGAGTATGTCGATGGACCGAATTTATTCGATCTGGTGAAAGAACACGGTCCCTTGCCTCCAGGTCAGGCGTGCGAATTCGCGAGGCAGGCAGCCGTCGGGCTTCAATATGCCTATGAGCGGGGCCTGATCCATCGGGACATCAAACCGGGCAATCTGTTGGTCCAGCGCGGCAGCGATCGCGGTTGGGTCGTGAAAATCCTCGATTTCGGCTTGGCACGTCTTCATCAGCCGGAGACCCCCGCTCTCGCTGAGGCCGGCGACTCGTCCTCGTCGTCGGACAATCAGGTGATGGGGACGCCCGATTTCCTCGCTCCCGAACAAGCAAAAAATCCCAAAGCGACGGACATTCGCTCGGACATCTACAGTCTCGGTTGCACGTTGTATTTTCTGCTCGCCGGGCAAGTTCCGTTTCCCGGCGGCACGGTGTTGGAAAAAATCATCCGCCACTCGAAGGATTTGCCCCAGCCACTCCACGAGATTCGGCCGGATGTCTCGCCGGAGCTATCGGCAGTGGTCGCGCGGATGATGGCGAAATTCCCGGATCAAAGGTTCCAGACCCCTGCGGAGGTCGCCGCGGCCCTGACTCCCTTCTGCGACACCGGGACAGGGAGCCTTCCCTCGATCGACCCGTCCCGCAACTTGAGCCCTGACCCGACGGCTTCGCCCTGGGCCTTCGTCTTTGATCCATCGGATACGGGCGACGCCGCCGAGACCGGCGAGACAAATATACTGACCTCCCCAATGAGTCGGCGTATTCGCCCGGCAGCGGCTCGCCCCCAACGACGTCAGGGCCCCCGCTCAACGTGGTGGTTGCCCTTCGCCATGCTGGCGGTGGCGGGGATTCTCGGATTGGTTTTCACCGTTCTGATCGTCAAATTGCTTTTTTGATCGCTCCTCGGTCGTGGCTGTCGAATCGGTCACTGAACGCTGCCGAAGTCGGCGAACCATTTCAAGCAGATCCTCGGGCAAAGGCGACTCCCACTCCAACCAGGTGCCCGTCGTCGGATGATGCAGCCCCAGATAGGCAGCATGCAGGGCAACGCGTGGAGCGCCGCTGCGGTCCGGCAGGGGGCGGCCATGCACCGGCCGATCGTAGATTCGCTCGCCGCACAACGGCGTGCCTAACTCCCCCAAGTGAATCCGCACTTGATGAGTCCGACCTGTCTCCAGTCGGCACTCGACGAGAGAAAATTCGCCGAATTGCTCGACAACACGAAGGTGTGTCACGGCTCGCCGACCGCCCCTCGCTGACGACGAACTTCCACGACGACCATCGCCCCGGTCGTCGATCAGCATCGATTCCACCGTCCGGGTACCAGGACACCCCCGGACAACAGCCAAGTATCTTCGTCCCACCTGATGAGCACGAAACTGCCGGCCCAACTCGGCTTCCGCCTCTCGAGTTCGGGCAAAAACTAAGAGACCGCTGGTATCGTGATCCAAGCGATGGACAGCATAGACGGGCCGACGATCACCTAGTAGTCGCGGAAGCCAATCCGCCAGGGTGCTTGGTAAATATCGACGCGCCCTTGGTCCAAATTCGGCTGCCTCATGACGGTGGCGAACCGTGGTGATCCCCGGCGGTTTCTCTACGACCAGAATCGCATCGTCAACATGGACCAGAGCAATCGCGGGCGGCACCACGGGCGTCACGGCAGGGCGACCAACCCGCTTCGTCGGGCGCGACACATGAGCCGCTTCCGCCAGGTGACACCCCGGCCGGCGGGGTCTACCCACGATGACCTGTTCACCACGATGCAAAGGACGAACGGCATCTCGACAGACTCGGCCGCCCAACGAAATGCGGCCCTGAGCGATCCACTGCCTGGCTTGTGCCCAGGAGATCCCAAGACGATGTTTCAGGAAAGCGGCCAATGTTTGACCGCTTTCTCTCGCGTCGACCGACAGTGTCCTTGGGGTGGGCATCGCATTTTCGGAGGCAGCGAAAGCCCCATGATGTCTTCTGCCCCGGGGCATTCGCAACGTCGCACGATTTCCGCGTCAGTCGCTGAACTCGTGGTCGTCGATTTTTTCCACAACTTCCAGTTTGGTGTTGACCGCCTCCATGAACTTTTTCCCATCTTGAAGGATGACCGTTTTCATCGGCTTTTTAACTCCATTGAACTCTTTGTAGTCGGCGAGGATGGTCTCCTGCGTCACCTCCGCACCGCCCATGTTGGGATCGAGGGCTTTGCGTTCCACTTTCGTCATGAGGAGCGTCTCTTTATCAAAGTAGACCTTGATTTCGGGGCGGTCTTGACCTGTGACAGCGATGCCCACGGTATCGCGGTCGTTCACCTTGACACCGGGGATGACCTTGAGTTCGTAACCTTTTTCTTCGAGGAGAGGAGTGAGGTTCATCACCTTTTGCATCTCGATGCCGCGTTTCAACTCGACCTTCTGATCCTCGGGGACGTCCTGAGCCATGTTATTAACCGTAAAACTGATACGGTCGCCGTTGATCATTTGCACGATACTGATGCTGTTACCCATGAAATCAATTTGAATCGTGGTCTTCTGCTTGTCGGGATACTGTGCAACGCTCTGTGTCGTGAACTCAAAGTCCATCCCCATGAAGGAGAGAGTGCCCTTGCTCTCTGCCCGAATGCCCAAGTACTTTTTCAGGTTCTCGGCACCGCCGTGAGCTTGGATGGCTTTTTTCACGATTTCTGTGGCATCGTCGGCGAAGATCGACGGCGCGCACCAGGTCCAGCAAACCGTCGTGACGAGCGAGATCATGAAGCGCCGCATGGGACCTCCAGGTATGATGCGGAACAGCGAGCGACACCGCTGATCCGAAATCGAATCAACACTCCGAGTAAGTTAGAATGGCTCCTCGAGCTTACTGTAGAGGGTGGATTGGCCGAGGCAAAGAGGTTCGTGCCGACGGGAGCGGCGGCGAGTTCCCGATGAGGTTCGAGTTGACAAAGAGCAAAGCGCATCTTAAATGAGCCGGTCTATGGAGCTACTCGCCACGGATATCCTCGCTGAAGCCCGCGGGTTGTCGTGGCCGCTCAGTGCTCTGGGCGCGACGATCGGCGTGTTGCTATGGCTTTTTGGTTGGCGCTGGCATCGATTTTGGGTCGCGTTCCTGACGACATCGACGGCCGGTTTAATCGGTCTCTCGGCACATGCCGTGCTCGGACCGCGGATGCTGGCGGCGGGCATTCTCCTGGCGGTCGCCGCCGGCATGTTGGCGATGGATCTCTCCCGGTTTTTCGCGTTCGGCGTGGCGGGTGCCCTCTTGTGGTCGATTTCCCAACTCGTTCTGCCACATTTCCATGAGCCTTTGATTGTCTTCCTGATCGGCGGGATTCTCGGGACGTTCCTCTATCGACTGCAGATTCGTTTAATGACGAGCTTCATCGGAACGTTGATTGCGTTTCATTCGATCCTGCTGATTCTCGAAGCGATCACTGATCGGGAATTCGAGCCGAGCGTTTGGGCGGCCGAGCATACGTTGGGGTTGAATATCGCCGTTATCGTCGTGACACTGTTCGGAATCGCGGTCCA
>CAKZUU010000355.1 GCA_937922175.1 uncultured Gemmataceae bacterium | reverse complement strand
TCCGGCGACGGTAGCTATTTGCAAATCTTGCCCCCTCCCGGATCGTTCAGTTGGGTACCGGCCGCGGTGGTAACGAAAATGGGTGCTCCCGTGCGGGGACGGCAAGCGTTTCGCATCGATGGTGACGCCACCGACGGCGATATCCCGATCCACGCGGGGGGACTTTCGCTGGATGAGGGACCGCTCCCTCAACTTTCCCTCAAGGTACCCCGAGGCACCCAAGGATTCATTCGCGGCAACGCGGTCGTTGCAAAGTGGGGCGACCGAAAGAAGTGGTATCCCATCGATCCCCTGCCCGGCGAGCTACGTTACATTCCGGCCAGCGCCTTGGTCGAACCGAGCGCTGCCGATGCTGCGGCTCGTCGGCGCGATTCGGTCCCCGGTCAACTCACCTCCACGCCCGTCCGCGATGGGACCGCTCTGTTCCGACAGGCACGGCAAGCTGATTTGGATGGACGGATCGACGAGGCCATCGAGCTGTATCAGCAGGCAGCTCGAGAACTCTCGGTCTCCGATGATGCGGCCGCTAATTTTTGCGCCACACGAGTCTACGAGTTGCGGCAGCGACGGGCACTGGGAAACGCTTCGCTGACGAGCCATCCTCGCACGACTCCTGCGACGGAACCACGACCGGCACCGCTGACAGGCAACACCGAATTCACTCCGCCTACCCCACGGAGTTCTCCGCCGGCCTCGTGGCAAGCTTCGGGTCCGGGAATTCTCCGGCGGGCGCCCTTTCAGATCGATCAGCAAGCAACTTATGCCCTGCTGGATCGGCGACGAAATTTGATGTTTTACGTCACGCCCGAACCGGGTCTGAATTTAGAGCCGTTTGTGGAACGTTGGGTCGACCTACATGGCCAGGTGGAGAAACGCGAAGACGTACGCGGGGCGCCTCATCTGCGCGTCGCGCACGTCTTCTTGCTGCGTTGACCCGATCATCATCATTGATCGGTCAAATCGCTAATGATTAAGAATGAACTCTCGACTGTTGAGGAGCGCCCAGAAGACGTCTTCCCAGAACTGCTGAGGCCCCGAGGCGCCCGTCTTCGTGAACTCGCGGCGGACAAGCGAAACCTCGCGCTCATTGGCACGACGACTCAGCGCCGCCAAGGTTAACTGATGTAAAGTGGCTTCCACATTTCCCCGCCCCTTGGCGATGGCGTTCAACACCGTGTTGTTATCCGAACGAGTCAATTCTTCCTGTAACTCGCGCCCGTTCATGAGCAAAAGTGCCTGCACGACGGTACCATTGAAGGTGATCTCATTCCCTTCATCGTCGCCAAAATTCGTCATCAACTTGGCGAGCCATTGTTCCCGCCGCTGTTTGCGTTCCTCGCTGATGCTGCGAACTCCGGCGGACTTCTTTTTGTTCGACACCGCCTTGGGATCAGGCGGTTGATCCAAGGCGGTCCGAAGCGAATCGTACAATTGTTCGGGCGACATCGCCTTGAGCAACATGCGACTGAACGCGACTTCATGTTCCGGCTTCGAATTCGTATTGTTGGCGGTGCATGAAAGCGCGTAGGCGTCGCTCGTGCAGATCCAGGAGATCAGCTCCCGAAGGTCGTATTTGTACTGCTTGAATTGGTCAGCGAGCCCATCGAGAATCGCCGGATGTACGATCGGATTGTGCTCACCAAAATCATCAACCGCGCGTTGCTGTCCTAAGCCACGACCGAAGAAATGTCCCCACATGCGATTGACCATTGCCTTGGGAAACATCTCGTGAGAAATGACGAATTCCGCCAGGGCGTCCCGTCGCCGACTGACGTTACTGGGAATCGTCCGACCATCGAGGAACTTTGGTCCGATGGCCTTCACGACCGCCTGCCGGTCTTCGTAATAAACCACCGAGTTGGAGTTCATTTCCGCGTTGTCCAACAAGGTCAGCACAGCGGCCGGCTGGTTCGGTTGGTTGGCCGTGTTCGGTTGACCCTGCCGTTCGATTTGACGGAAAAACGCGTTAACCCCCCAAAAGTGGCTTTGTTTCCATTCCGGGTTGAAGGGGTGAGCATGACATTGAGCGCATTGAATCTGAATGCCCAGAAATAGACGAATCGTCCGTGACGTCACAGGAACCATGTCAAACTGTCCCTCTTCTCGGCTGTTGTTCTGAGCTTCTCCCAAATGTGCCAAGATGTAATTGACCGCGCCGTTCTTGTCCGTGGCCCCCGTCGCGGTCAACAGGTCCCGAACGACTTCGTCCCATTTGCGATTCTTGCTCCACTGTTCCGCCAGCCAATCACGAAGTTGCTCGTGGTACGTTCGGTTGGCCGACCGTCTCAACAAGTACGTCGCCCACATGTCGGACCAGTGGTCCTCGAATTCCTCGCGATAATACGGATCGTAAAGCAAGCGGTGAATCAGCTTCGCCCGCTTGTTCTTCGCATCGGAATCACGGACGTAGTTTTCAACTTCCCAAACGGCGGGGATCCGACCGAGCAGATCTAAAAAGGCGCGACGAACGAACTCATTGTCGGTGGCACGAGGTGCCGGCTTGATGTTATTCTCCGCCCAGAACTTCGCGAGTTCATTGTTGATCAGATCCGTCGCAGGATGCGGACCTTTGATATTCGCCGAGGATCCACTTTTTGATGCCGTCGAGTTGTCCGTCGCGGCCGGCGAATGATTGTCACCCGCTCCGATCGGCGCGGGTCTCGTCACTGCGAATAGCAGCATCAAAGCGCAGCAGGCTCGCCCTCGTTGATGAAGCATGTTGCGAACTCCGCAAAGATGAACTCCCCCCGGACGTCGAGAGGCGCATATCGATCGTGCTATTCCATGTTAACTGATGAAACGAGCGAACGGAAGAGACATCAAGAATTGTTCGGACAACCGGATCAAGCAATTCAAACCTTTGATTCACGAAGAATGAGATCGCGATCCCGGCAGCACCGATGAGCTCGCTCGGTAAACCATTCGATGCACCTCCTCCTCGGGTGCCTCTCGCCTCCTTCTCATTCGGCGGGTGCCCAAACCGCAATTTTATTGGTCAGTTCCCGAGGACCCTTTGCACGTCCTCTGCCGTGATCAATCGTGCGGGCTTCCCTGTCTTGATGCTGAGCCAGCTCTGGACCGCTGGGGTGTACGGTGGCTTGCCCGAGCGAATCAGGTTCCGCATCCTCTCGTCGCGCCGCTCCCTCTCTTTATTTTTCCACGTGCTGTTCTCCCGCCGTGACCTCTTCTGGTCAGCCTGGATCTGATTCTTTCGGATACGACGGACTCCCATGATGGAGATCTCCCTAACAGCCTACTGTCGAAGCGGCTATCTTAGGGTGGGATGGTTCCTCGGCAAGACGAAATCAAATGCTGTAATCTGGGACGAAGACGCGCATCTGCCGGGGCGAAACATAGACCCGATCACCCGGCTGCAATCCAAGTTCCGCGAATTCGCTGGTGGCCAAATCGACATTCAGGAGCAAGCCGAACTCATCGGATCGGACGCGAACTTTCATCACGGAACCGGCCGGTGTGACGTGAACGACTTTCGCCTCCAGACTGGAACCGCCCCGGTTGAAACGGTCGAGGCGAAGTTCGTGGGGTCGGACATAGACAGCAGCGTCTCGCGTCTCGGGGTGCGGATAGTTGGGATAGTCCATTTCCATTTCACCTAGCTTGGCCTTGCCGTTTTGCAGCCTCACATTCAGGACATTCACATTGCCCAAGAAATCCAAGACGAAAGCGTTGGCGGGGTGTTCAAAGACCTCCAAGGGCGTCCCTGCCTGTTCGATTCGGCCGCGATTCATGATGACCACCTTGTCCGCGACGTCGAATGCCTCTTCCTGATCGTGGGTGACGAAAATACTGGTCACACCTAATTCTTCGTGGAACCGACGCAACCAACCACGGAGTTCGAGGCGTACTTTACGGTCCAGCGCGCTGAACGGTTCGTCGAGCAGCAAAACACTGGGCTCGGGAGCCAAGGCACGAATCAACGCGACCCGCTGTCGTTGGCCACCGGAAAGCTGCGAGGGATATTTCCAGCCGATTTCTTCCATGCGAACGAGGTGAAGCAGGTCGTGAACGCGCTGACGGATCCGATCCTCCGACCAATGACGGACTCGCAAACCAAAGGCGACATTTTCAAAGACCGTCATATGTCGGAACAGAGCGAAATGCTGGAAGACGAAGCCAACGTTCCTTTCTCGCGCTCGCCGGTGAGTGACCTCGTCATCGAGATGATGCACACTTCCAGAGTCCGGCATTTCGAGACCGGCGATGATTCGCAACAAGGTCGTTTTTCCGCACCCCGAGGGGCCCAATAGCGCGAGCAACGAGCCGGTCTCCGCCTCCAGACTGACGTTGTCCAGAGCGAGGAACGAGCCAAACCGTTTCGTGATTTGCCGAACCGAGATACTCATTCTGTCCCCGCTTCGCGAGCTAAGCGCTTGGCCTCCTCCATTTGCTGGCGGGCCTTGTGTTCGACAATGACCTTTAGCAATAAGGTACCGACCGCCAATAAGGTGAGGACCGAAGCCACGGCGAACGAACCCGGCAGATTGAACTCCTGGAATGCTTTTTCGACACGCAAAGGCATGGTATCGGTCTGCCCGGTGATGTGTCCGGAAACAACTGAAACCGCCCCGAATTCCCCCATCGCGCGAGCGTTGCAGAGGATGACGCCGTACAACAGTCCCCAACGGATGTTGGGCAGCGTCACACGCCAGAACACCTGCCACGCGTTGGCCCCCAGACTGATCGCTGCCAACTCTTCATCGGGGCCAATCGCTTCCATCAGCGGGATGAGTTCCCGGGCGACGAAGGGCAACGTCACAAACGTCGTCGCCAGAACCAACCCCGGCGGGCTGAAGAGCACTTTGATGCCGTGGTCGCGTAACCAAGACCCCAAATAACCTTGCTGACCGAAGAGCAAGACGAAAAGCAAACCCGCTACCACGGGCGAAACGGAAAAGGGTGTGTCGATCAACGTAATCAGCAGGGTACGTCCGGGAAACTGGAACCGGGCAATGCACCAAGCCGCTGCGAGGCCGAACAGGAGATTGCACGCCACGGCTGTCGGCGCCACGGCCAAGGTGAGCAAGATGGAGTGACGAGTGTCGGGATCCTCGAACAGATTGGCCCAATAAGCGCGGATTCCGCCGGAGAGCGCCTCGAAGAAAACCGAAATCAACGGCACCACAACCAAGACAATCAGCACGACCAAAGCGAGGACCGTCAGCAACCAACGGACATACCAAGGATCTTGTCGTGTCCGCCGAATACTCATGAGTCCCACCAGCGGCTTCGCCGCTCCAGCAGATTGATCAGAATCAACAGGGCAAAGGAAACGAGCAATAACACGACGGCAATCGCCGTCGCCTCCGTGTATTTAAACTCCTCTAAGCGAGCGACCACGAGCACCGGAGCGATTTCGGTGCGGAACGGGATATTGCCGCTTACGAAAACCACTGACCCGTATTCCCCCAAAGCCCGAGCCAAGGCGAGAGCAAAACCGGTGATCAGCGA
>CAKZUU010000354.1 GCA_937922175.1 uncultured Gemmataceae bacterium | reverse complement strand
CGATCCGGTAGACCGACAAGAGGATAAGCGTAATAGCGATCTTGCGGGTCAATTCGGGGATTTTGAAGATCGCGAGGAACCGTTGCATAACTACCATCCTTCCGGCGGTCGTGGATGGGACGCCAGATCAGGTCGAATGCTATTCCGTCGGCCGCCATGCCCTCATCGGCCGTCGTGGAATTACTGGTTCGCGGGGCGCCGAGGTTTCATTTTGTTCCGAGCGGGCTTTTTCGGTCCGGGGATGATTTGCACGGTGCCTCCGCAGGCTTGGATTTTCTCGGCGGCGGACTTGGAGAAGTGATGGGCAGCCACCGTCAGCTTCCGCTGCAAGTCACCTTGGCCGAGAATCCGAACGCCATCCGCGGCGCCTTTGGCCAGCCCTTTGGCTTCCAAGCTCGCCGGATCGACCGTTTCGCCGTCGGCGAAGTGATCGTTGAGGTCGCCGACGTTGACGACGTGGTAGTGCCGTCGCCAGGAGTTCTGGCTGAAACCGCGTTTGGGCAGCCGTCGGAACAGCGGTGTCTGGCCCCCTTCAAAGAGAGGGCCGAACATCTTGGCACCGGCGCTGGAATACTGGCCTTTGTGGCCGCGGCTGGCGGTTTTGCCATGCCCGCTGCCGATCCCACGGCCGACCCGCTTCTTCGGTTTCCGCTTGTGGACACCTTGATGGACTTGACTGAGGTCCATTACAGTTTCACTCCCCGAAGGGCTTCGACTTCCTGCTTGGTTCGCAGTTGCAGCAGCCCGTTGATCGTGGCTTTGACCAGGTTAATCGGGTTGGTGGACCCGTGCGTTTTGCTGAGGATGTTTCGGATCCCGCAGGCTTGCAAGACTTCGCGGACGCCCGGACCGGCCTTGACGCCGGTGCCCGGACCGGCCGGAACGAGAATGACGCGGCTGGCCCCGAAACGTCCAACGACACGATGCGGGATCGTTTCGCCCCGCAACGAGATTTTTTTCATGCGGCGGAGCGATTGCTCCCCGTCTTTCAGTGCTTTCTCGACGGCCGGGGGCACTTCATTGGCCTTTCCGTAGCCCCACGCCACTTTCCCCTGTTCGTCACCCACGACGACCAAGGCATTGAAGCTGAATCGCCGTCCCCCTTTGACCACGGCGGCACAACGGCGGATCTTGACGACGAAGTCCTTTAATTCGGATCGGGGCGAATCAGCGGCATCTCGACGTTCACGCGCCATTACAGAGTCTCACGCTTACTTAGAAGGTTTGGACGCCTTGGGCTTCTTCTCGGTCTTCGCTTTGGCATCGGGTTTGGCTGCTTCCGGGGCAGCTTCGGCTTTCGGAGCGGGTTGTTTGATGTTCTTCGGATTGCAGCAAGTCAATCCCGCCTCCGTGGCGGCAACAGCAAGGGCTTGGATGCGGCCATGAAAACGGTACGGTCCGCGGTCGAAGGCAGCTTGGGTAATTCCCTTGGCCTTCGCGGCCTCGGCGATTTTTTGACCGACCAATTTCGCCGTGGCGACGTTGCCGCCGTAGCTTTTCCCTTTGCCGCCCAACGAGCTTGCGGCGGCGAGAGTTCGACCCGTCTCGTCGTCGATCAACTGGGCGTAAATATGTTTCGAGGAACGGAAGACGCTGAGGCGAGGCCTCTGCGCGGTGCCGCGGATCTTCTTCCTCACACGGTGTTTGCGACGTTCGCGCCGCAACAAGATCAATTTCTGCTGACTCATGGCCGTTTCCATCGACAAGGGGCGACTCGAACCAGGAGACGCCCCCTTTGTGGTCATCAATTCTCCCGTCAACCACCGCTGGCAAACGACTTGCCTTCCTTGCGGCGGACGACCTCGTTCTCGTAGCGAATTCCCTTTCCTTTGTAAGGCTCCGGCTTCCGGGAGGCCCGAAGTTCGGCCGCAAACTGACCCACCTTCTGCTTGTCGGCACCCCGAACAACGATCGTCGTCGGGTCAGGCAAGTCAGCCGTGACCCCTTCTGGAGGCGTCAAGACGATGTCGTTGGCGAACCCCACCTTCAGTACGATTGACTTGCCTTGCTTCGTTGCCTGGTAGCCGACCCCTTCGATCTTCAGACGCTTTTCGTACCCTTTAGTAACACCTTCGACCATGTTCTTGATGATGTTCCGGGTCGTGCCATGCAACGAACGACTCAAGCGGTCGTCATTGGGCCGCTCGACCTTGATCGACTTCGCGGTTTCGTCGTGGGTCACTTTCATGAGGGGGTGGCAATTCCATTCGAGTTTGGCGCCTTTGGGCCCCTCGACCGTGATTCGATTGCCATCCACCTTGACCTTCACACCGGCGGGATAGACCACCGCTCGTTTTCCAATTCGGGACATTGTACCGACCTCTTATCGCTCCTTACCAACGGCAGCTGTGACGGAGCTTCTCGCATTCAGATCCCGTTTCACCACACGTTCGCGAGAACCTCGCCGCCCAAGTTCAATTGCCGGGCGCGGCGGTCACTCATGACTCCTTGGTTCGTGCTGATAATGGCGATGCCCATGCCGTCCAAAACCCGGTTGAGCTTCGCCCGTCGCTTGTACACGCGCAAGCCCGGTTTGCTGACCCGCTCGATATGGCGGATGACGCGTTCGCCCTCCGGCCCATACTTCAAATAAACCCTGAGAACCGCTTTGGGCTGGCTGAGGTCCTCCGAGGGTGTGAAAACCTTTTGGCCCTCAGCGTCAGTGTGATAATGCCCGACCTGGTAATCGAGGATGAACCCTTCGTCGCGCAGAACCCGGGCCACGCCGATCTTCAGGCGTGTCGCGGGCATCTCCACCGCCGGACGCTCGATCGCGTTGGCATTGCGGATGCGGGTCAACATATCGGCGATCGGATCGGTCATCATGGTACAATTCGCTCGCTTCGCTTTCTCATTTCCCGTTGCCTGCCGCGTCGGGGACAACTCGGGGTGTCACCCGGCTTGGACGCCAATTCGCTCGGAGGTTACCACGAGGCTTTCCGGATGCCGGGGATCAAGCCATCGCTGGCCATATTGCGGAAACAGATTCGACAGATCCCAAATTTCCGGTACACCGCCCGAGGCCGGCCACACAACCGGCACCGCAATCGGATGCGGATTTTTTCCCGAGGCGGCATCTTGACCTTTTCTGGGTCTTTCAGATGCGCTTCCAGCTTTTCCATTTGCTTGCGGAATTTCGCTTCTTTCGAGTTTGTGGACATCTCCATCTCTCTTCGCCAGCCGGGAGGTGATCCGGCAGCGGACTAAGGTTGTCTCCCAGTCAATCCCGGAACGGCATACCGAACGCCCGTAACAGTTCGCGCGCCTCGTCATCGCTGTCGGTGCTGGTGACGATGGTAATATCCATCCCCTGAGTGAACGTGACTTTGTCGGCGTCCACCTCGGGAAAGATCAATTGTTCACTGACACCCATGGAGTAGTTGCCGTGGCCGTCGAACGACTTCGGGTTGATGCCGCGGAAGTCACGAATCCGGGGCAGGGCGACATTGATGAGCCGATCGAGAAATTCATACATGCGTTTGCCGCGGAGCGTCACTCGGCAGCCGATTTCGTTTCCTTTCCGGAGTTTGAAAGAGCTGATGGCCTGGCGGGCGCGAGTGACGACGGCTTTTTGCCCGGCGATCATGGTCAACTGCTCGACCGCTTGCTCAATCCGATTCTTGTCTTGCAGAGCCTTGCCGATGCCCATATTCAGGACGATCTTTTGCAAGCGGGGCACGCTCATGGGGTTGGTCCGACCGAGTTTCTTTTTCAACTCGGGAACGATGGTTTTTTGGTAGTGTTCGAGCAAGCGAGCCATAGCCGTTTACCTGATTTCCACCCAGGGATGAGGTCACCTCGGTGTTTTCATCTCAAGAGGACGAACGGGCATATTTCGGGTTGGGCTTGCTGAGCAAACCCAGACCACTGCCGCACTTTTTGCAATAGCGTTCTTTCGCTCCGTCAGCGGTGTACCGCTTGCCGATCCGGCGGCCGCGGCGACACGAGGGGCAATACAGCAACACATTGGAGGCGTCGATCGGCATTTCTTTCGACAGCCGACCTCCCTGGGGGTTGCGTCGAGAGGGCTTCAGGTGGCGATACACCTTATTGACCCCTTCGACGATGACTTTGTTTTTGTCGGGCAAGACGCGCAGCACTTTGCCCAGTGTGGGGGACTGGGCATCGCCGGCGTCGTCACCGGTCAGGACTTCCACGATATCGTTTTTTCGCACGTGCATGGCGATGGTTCCCTCGGGCCGACCGAGTGGGTCTGAAGGTCAGACGACTTCAGAGGCCAGGTTCGTGATTTTGACGAAACCTTTTTCTCGCAATTCTCGAGCGACGGCACCGAAGATTCGTGTGCCGCGCGGGTTCTTTTCTGCATCGATCAACACACAGGCATTTCGATCGAAGCGGACGTAGCTACCATCTTTGCGGCGCGTGGCGCGTTTCGTGCGGACGACCACGCCTTTGACGACATCGCCGGGTTTGACGTCGCCGCCGGGAATCGCCTTCTTCACGCTGGCAACGATGATGTCGCCGATGCCCGCATAACGTCTCTTGCTTCCGCCGAGCACCTTGATGCACATGCATTCCTTGGCACCGGTGTTGTCGGCCACGTCGAGGTAGGTGTACATCTGGATCATTGTGCTTCACCCATTAGGACGCCGATTGCCCATTTTGGGCTTTGTCCGCAGGAGGGTTGGGCTCAGGCCGCGGAGCGGCTTTCACCACACGGACCAGGCGCCAGTTCTTGGTTTTGGACAGAGGTCGCGTTTCCATGATTTCCACGGTATCGCCGACGCGTGTGACGTTGTTCTCGTCGTGGACGTAGCAGACGGTGCGTCGCTTGATGTATTTGCCGTACCGCGGTTGTTTCACCAGTCGGGCCACCTCGACGCGGCGAGTTTTGTTCATTTTGTCGCTGGTGACTACGCCGATCAGAGTGCGGCGGGGTCTGCGTCGCGGCGTTGTCGTGTGGGGGGTCGGATCAGCCACGGCCGGCCTCCTGGGCATGAGCCGTTGCGGTCCGTTGACGCTCGCGTTCGCGTTGGATCGTCAGGATGCGCGCGATGTCGCGTTTGGCTTTGCGGATCTCGCTGGGCGTCTCCAGGCGATCGGTCGCCGACTGAAATCGCAGATGGAACAAATTCTTCTCCAACTCTTTCAAGCTGAGGGCCAGTTGCTCAATACTGGCACCGCGATATTCATTCAGCTTTTCTTTTCGTTTCATGGGTCAATCTCATCGAGCGTGCAGGTTGTCGTTGGAGGCTCACACGTTGGGCCGTCGAGTCACGAACCGACATTTGAACGGCATCTTGTAAGCGACTCGGGACAGGCAATCGCGAGCGGCCGATTCCGGAATGCCTGCGACTTCATACAGAATCATGCCGGGCTTGATGACGGCAGCCCAGAATTCCGGCTCGCCTTTGCCTTTTCCCATTCGGGTTTCCAGGGGGATCGCCGTCACCGATTTGTGCGGGAAGACACGGATGTACAAACGCCCCTCACCGCGGATGAAGTTCGAGGCGGTGATTCGTCCCGCTTCGATCGCTTCCGCGCTGAGCCAGCCGCCCTCGAGGGCTTGCAAGCCGTATTCGCCCATGGCGACGGCGTTGCCCCGTTGCGCGTTACCTTTTACCTTGCCGCGCTGGCTTTTTCGATACTTGACGCGCTTGGGCATCATGGCCATCGCTTGTCTCCTCCGCCGCTAGATAATCGCCGTTGTTGATCCACACTTTGATTCCAATGTGTCCCTGGGCCGTCTTCGCTTCGTGGAAGCCGTATTCCACTCGGGCGCGCAAAGTCGAGAGCGGGATGCTCCCTTCCATGGCCTTTTCGCATCGTGCCATTTCGGCTCCACCAAGTCGGCCCGACAATTGCAATCGAATTCCCTTGGCCCCGTTCTCCATCGCCTTCTGCATGGCATTTTTCATGGTCCGCCGGAAGCTGACTCGCTTTTCGAGCTGCTCCGCGATGTCTTGCGCCACTAGTTGGGCATCCACTTCCGGTTTGGCAACTTCGATGGTTTTGACTTCGACGTGACGATGGAGGAGACGTTCGAGTTGCTTGGTCAGTTTGTCGATCTTTTCGCCTTTTTTCCCGATGATCTGACCGACTCGGCCGGAATGAATGTGAACCACCACCTTTTCTCGGGTGCGCTCGATGACGATTTTCGAGATCCCCGTGGGGTGCTTCTTTTTGATGAACCGGCGAATCCGCGCATCTTCAATGAGCAACTCGCCGTACTCTTTCTTGCCGGCATACCACTGGCTTTGCCAGTCGATCATGATGCCGGTGCGGAAGCCAGTCGGCCGGACTTTCTGACCCATCATTCATCTCCCAGCGAGATGGAGCACCGACAGACGACGCTTTTCTCAGCCCCGATCTGTCCAACCAACTCGCATCGACCGTCTTATCCCCGTCATCGCAAACCGAGACACAAGCCGCAAGCGCCGGCGGGAGAGGACAACTCGCCGCCGGCGCCTGACGCTTCACTCGGTCGTCGTTAATCTTGCTCCTCGTGATTTTGGTCTTCGGCCACGCTGACGATGATGTGCGAAAGGCGCCGTTTGATTTGGTAAGCCGTTCCTCGCGCTCGCGGCATGATTCGTTTGTACATCGGAGCGCCGTCCACGCGAGCTTCGGTAACGATCAAGTCTTCCACCTTTCGCACACCGCGATCTTCGGCGTTGCCAACGGCACTTTTTAACACAGCCTCCAACAACTTCGCGCCTCGGTTCGGCACGAACCGCAGTAATTCCAGCGCCTCTTCGGCATGGCGTCCGCGGATCATTGCCGCGAACGGACGGATCTTGCGCGCGGAAACGTCGGCAAACCGATGCTTGGCTGTGTATTGTTCCATCGCCGTACCTTTCTCCACCGCCTCCCGACTCGTGTCGGGAAATTCCGGGGGCAGGATTTGAACCTGCGACCTCCAGGTTATGAGCCTGGCGAGCTACCCCTGCTCCACCCCGGGATCATGTCGCGTTATTTGCCTCCCGCGGCCTTCTTGCCCCCCGAGTGACCTTTGAAGGTTCGCGTTGGAGCGAATTCACCGAGTTTATGGCCGACCATGTCTTCGGTGACAAACAGTTTGACAAAATGCCGACCGTTGTGGATCTCAAAGGTTTGGCCAACGAACTCCGGCACGATTGTGCAATCACGCGACCAGGTTCGCAACGGCCGACCGCCGCTGGCCGGCTGCTTCTCAACTTTGGCCAACAATCGCAGATCGACGTATGGCCCTTTTTTCAGCGATCGACCCATATGGCTCGCCCGTTTTCTCTGACGATCCGCCGACGACGCTCGCGGCGGCGGTAACAACTATACCTATCAACCCACTTCCACCGCGGCTACCGTTATCCGTGACAGAAGGCGTTGTTCTTGTCGTTTCTCACCAACCACCCTTGGCATAATGGGGGCCCGGATGCCGCCGACGGATGATGGCCGAGTTCGACGGCTTTCGATTCTTCCGCGTCTTGCCCCCCTTGGAGAGCACGCCGGTCGGGCTGCACGGATGACGACCACCCGCCGTTCGCCCTTCGCCGCCCCCCATGGGGTGATTCACGGGGTTCTGGCTCGTGCCCCGGTTGTGCGGTTTGCGACCTTTCCAACGCTTCCGGCCCGCTTTCCCCAGGCTGATGTTCATATGATCGGCGTTGCCGATCGTTCCGATGGTCGCTCGGCAATTGACATGCACTCGGCGCACTTCTCCGGAAGGCAGCGTGATCTGGGCCCAATCGGCCTCTCGTGCCGTCAAGACCGCACTCATGCCGGCGGCGCGGCAAAGTTGTCCGCCCCGACCCGGCTGAAGTTCCACATTGTGGATGGTCATCCCCAAGGGAACTTTTCGCAGCGGCAAGCAATTTCCCACTCGCGGTTCAGCCGCTTCGCCACTGTAGACCCGGTCCCCTTGCTTGAGTCCTTCGGGGGCGAGAATGTAGGCTTTCTCCCCATCTTCATATTGCAGCAGCGCGATGCGGGCGGAGCGGCACGGATCGTACTCGATCGACTGGACGGTGCCGGCCACTCCGTCTTTTTTGCGCTTGAAGTCGATCAAACGATACATTTGTTTGTGACCGCCGCCACGGAATCGCGCCGTGACAATCCCCTGGTTGTTCCGGCCGCCTTTCTTCTTCCGCGGTACCAAGAGCGACTTCTCCGGTCGGTTCACCTTCGGATAGGTGCACTCGGAAAAATCACTGACGGAACCACCTCGGCGACCCGGACTGGTCGGCTTGTATTGTCGAATCCCCATCGCTGCCTCATTCCTCGGGCATCCGGCTGATCGTCTCCCGGCCGACCAGCCTCGCCTGGATTAGAAGAATTCGATTTTGTCCTCGGGATGCAACCGTACGATGGCTTTTTTCCAATGGGAAAGTCGGCCAATCCGAAAGCGGAACCGCCGATGCTTCCCGTAATAGTTCTGCGTGCAAACTTTTTCCACTCGCACGCCGAACAACTCTTCGACAGCGGTTTTGATGTCGTTCTTGGTTGCGTGCCGTGCCACCTCAAACGTGTAGCTGCTGCCGACGGGTTTAAGCCCTTTCTCCAATCGTCGGGCCCCCACACGCTCCGACCGGGTGCTGTGGTGGGTGCTTTTCTCGGTGACAAGCGGTCGCAAAATCACCTGGTGGGGCCGCAATTCCGGCCCGACAGGCACGAGAACTTCCTGGCGTTGGCGTTCTCGTGCGGCAAGCTTTCGCAGGTAACGTTTCGGTCGAGGTCGAGCCTGCATGCTTCCAGTCTCCGTCCGTCGCGCCGTTGGACCGGGTCGGACCCGGCGGCGTTATTGTTTTGCCCGTAGCTCATCCAAGGCGGCTTTGGTCAGAATCAGACATTTCGGCCGCAACACCTCATATGCATTGAAGTTGGCGGCGGGCATCAATGCCACGCCCGGAATGTTGCGGGCCGATTTATAAGCGTTCTCTTGAGCTTGAGCATCGAGACCAGCCGTGCCAATCAGGCACGTTTTCCCAGCGATGTTCAGAGCTTTCAAAAGATTCACGACCAACTTGGTTTTCGGCTCGGGGAGGTTCAAATCCTCGAGGACCAAGGCCTCGTGGTCGGCAAAGCGACTCAAAAGAGCCATCCGCGTGGCGGCGCGAAGAGCCTTTCGCGGCAGGTGATACTCGTAGTCGCGCGGCTTGGGGCCTTTCGCCGTGCCACCCCCCCGACGTTTGTTGGTCCGACGGTTGCCGACACGGGCATTGCCGGTGCCTTTCTGTCGGAACAACTTGCGGGTGCTTCCCGCAACCTCTCCCCGTCGCAGCGTGCTGTGGGTGCCGGCGCGACGGTTGGCGAGGTACATCAGGACGGCTTCATGCAGCAACTGTTTGTTGATCTTTCCGCCGAACTCCGAGGGGTCGATGCTGATCTTACTGGTCAATACGCCAGCCGAGTTGTACACCGGCAATTCGATGGGGCCGGTCACATCGCCGACGATGGGCGATGTTCTTTCCGCGGTGGTCGTCGCTTCGGTGGCCGCTGTCATGGTCACATCTCGTCATAGGACATCGGCGAGCTAGGGACTCAAGCCGGCAGGAGCACGCAAATTCCCCCTGCTCGGGTCCCCGGCTCGCGACGGGTACCTCGGGTTGCCCCGGTTCAGCCTCCCATCCCCGTGACGCGGATCTTGATGTCCACACCCGGCGGGAGGGTTAAACCTTTGTTCAATGCCTCGATGGTCTTCGCTGTCGGTCGGAGAATGTCGATCAAT
>CAKZUU010000353.1 GCA_937922175.1 uncultured Gemmataceae bacterium | reverse complement strand
CCTGAGCCTTTGGAAGGCGTCCCAAACGGTTTGGAGCTTCGCCGCCGCGAGGTCCCACGGCAAATTGTGCAAGAAACTCTCGCGTGGCGCGACCCGCTCCGTGGGTTGCAATGGCGGCGTATTCCAAGGGTGGATGTGGAAGCCGATCTCCACGTTCGAGCGACGAGATAACTCCTTGATGATTTCAGAGGCATAACGATCGGCAAGAACGGCATAATTGACAAAATAAGTAACAGCTGCCCCCCACCGATCGCAGAACGCCTGAAATCGAGGCAACTGCACGATGTTCTCCAAAGAGAACGGACCGTGGGTCGGGTAGCCGCTGTGCCAGTCCCACTCCTCTTCCGTGTCCACGGTGATCGTGATGAATGTCGGCAAGGGCTTTCACTCCGAGTCACGAAGTTCAACTGTAGCTTAGGTCACGATCGAATCCGGAACGTCATGCCGCGCCGTTCCTGGCCGCTCGCCCTAACGTAACAAGATGTTTACCGCGCGCGGTTGGTGGCTTTTGTCGATTTCGGCCGCCCTTGCGATCGTGGGCACCGCAGCATCGCATGCACGCGGGCCTTTTCTGGCCTTGCTCGGCCTGAGCGCGACGCTATGGGTCCTGGGATTGGGGGGATGGTTCCTCCTCACCGTGCGTTGGACGCTGCCGAGGCTAGTCATCCAACGTGAAATCCACGACGACCGGGGACCCGTCGAGACTGTCTGGGCGACTCGGCACTTTACCGTGGTGGTTCGCGTGATCTCCAACTCGCGTTTGCCGACGCCTTGGCTTGTCTTGGATGACCGCTTTCCCCTGGGCGCCTCCTTGGAAAGCGGTGCCAGCCATGTCACCGTCAAATTGCGGCGCGGGCAGGCCGCGGAAATTCGCTACCGCCTCCGTTGCGGCGAGCCAGGCGAGTTGAGGTTCGAGGGAGTACGGATCCGAGCAGCGGAGGCTCAAGGTTTCTGTTACTTTGACACCTTTCGTCGTTGCCCTCGGGTGATGCCGGTTTTGCCCATTTTGGCGGACGTCGAATTGAGACAACGGACCGGCAAGCGACAAAACAGCCTCGTGCCACCCGGTATCCATCGTTGGCGGCGCTCGGGAACGGGCTCAGAACTGTTGGATCTCCGCGATTACCGCCCCGGTGATTCGCCCAAATTGATCGCGTGGAAAGTGTCCGCACGGAAAGACAAGCTTATCACCAAAGAGTTCGAAAGCGAGGTCCCCATCCGTTGCACCTTGGTTGTCGATGCCTCGACGACGGTGCGGCTCGGATCGCCAGGTCAGACGGCATTGGTCCAAATCGTGGAAATCGCCTCGGCTGTGACGCAGGCTGCCTTGGCCCGACGCGATCTCGTCGGATTGTTGACTTTCGACGAAACCGAGGCGGAGTACGTGCTGCCGGCACGCAGCCGCCGCCAGTTGCTGGAAATACTGCGTCGCTTAGGCGAACTCGCAGCCCGCCCTCCGCGATCGCCCCACCCGAGTCTCAACATGGTCGCTCCACTGGCGGAGGCACTGATTCACGAACTTTTCCCCGATCTGGAAGATCCGGAGGTCAACGGTCATTCGTTTCTCTCGGCGATTTGGTCACCCCGACCGGAATATCTGCGGAAACTGACGTTGGGCGACGCAATTTTTCCTTGGCGACGGCGATTCTCACCGGCCGCCTGGAGGGAAGAGTCGCGACGCAAGCGTCTCGCCGCCGTGCTGACGCATGCGCTGAATCTTCCTCCTGGTGCCGCCGCTCTGATTGCCGAGGACGATCGCCTGCTGGCGGAGCGGATGCAGGACCTGCTGGCTCGGCACCATATCCCGCTTACCAGCCCACTGTTCGACCCGCAGGAACATATCGCGTCGGCTGCCCTCCCGAAAATCGACGTCGCCGCTCGGGCTTTGCTTCGGGCCGTGCAGCGAGGAAGAGACAATGAGTTGTTTGTTCTCTTCATGGATTTGTGGGGGCTGCGTCATCAGTGGGAACCTCTGAGGAGATCGATTCGCGTTGCCATGGGCCGACACCATCGCGTCGTCGTGGTGACGCCTTGGCCGAAAAACGTCCCCTCGTTTGAGCCGCCTGTGTCGGCGAACCGCGCACCCCTTAGTTTGCGGGCCTGGATGACGCAGGAAATGACCGCATGGTACCAACGAGAGTACGGGGAACTGCGACGAGACCTCGCCAAACTCGGAGTGCCCACCATCCTGGCGCGGCTTGACGACGCGGTTCCGTTGATTTTGGAGCGAATCGAACAACTGCGGGTCGGAGGAATACGACGATGAGTCGCGGCGAATTTGCACTGCACGGAGACGCCTTCGAGCGACCGGGCATTCGACTCAACCTCTTCGTTGGACTCAGCGCGTTGGCATTGTCCTGGCTGCTGCTGATGGAGCGAGCGGCGTTTGGGGGGTTGGCTCTTTTACCCCTGGTGCTAGGTCTTGCCGGATTGTTGCCGTACCTGGTTCCCGCGTCGTGGAAAATCATCGGTCGAATCGTTCGTCGGCCGCTCCCGACGATGCCCGTCATGGTGTTATTGTCGGTCGCGATGCTGGAGTTGCTGTTCGGCGAAATTCCGTTGTCGGCCTCGCGTGACCATCTTTCCGTCGAGGATTTGCTGGTGGTGACGTCGTTGTTGACCTACGCGGCGGCGCAATATCGGCTCCTGAGCATGGGGCACCAGTTATTGCCACGAGATCTTCGCCCACATCCGGAACGAGGGGCGGGTGATCCGCCGGAATTCCTCCCCAGCGAAGCGATTGATCCACGAGACGTTCGGGGGGAAGCCGCCGCCCTGCTGCTATCGCTATTGGGAGCCATCGCGGTTTGGTACTTGATCTCCATGCCGTCGTTCCTGTCGGACGAACTGGAGGCAGACCAG
>CAKZUU010000352.1 GCA_937922175.1 uncultured Gemmataceae bacterium | reverse complement strand
GGAGTTGCAGCGGACGGATGCCCATCTCGCCGAATGGTCCGAAACACTCGATGCTCGGATCGCCGCCTCCCGCCGTCATGCCATTCTCACGGCTTTCGCCTTGCTCGCGGCCATGGTGGCCGCCTTGGGGGCTTTCTACTTGCTGTTCCGAAGCTGGCTGACTCCGCTTCCGACCTCGACTTCAACTCGGACGCCCGTCTCCCAGGTGGCCCTGCCTCGTGTCGATGACGCTTGGGCCGACCGGCTCGCCTCAGCGGCCTCGGAACTCGACGAGGCTGCCGACGAAGCGGAAGTCATCGTGGAGAATGCGTCGCTTCACCTGGCCGCCCATGAGCTTCCGGTCGCCGCCGAGGTTGTTCGTTGCTTGGAGCATCTTCGGCAGTTCCGCGCCCAAATCACGCGCATCCAAAGCGAGCTATCGACGGCAACGAAATCCTCGACCTCACACCCACAGCCGGTGACGAGTCATTGATGCGGCTCGATTCCCAAGGAGGGAGTCGACGCTCCCGATCGGGCGCTCGTCACGGCTCGAGCATGAGGATGTCGGCGGCCTGAAGGGGAACACGGAGCTTGACGCCTCCCGAGATCGGCGAAAACTCACGTTTACCTTGCCGCACACTCTCCACGACGCGAACCGGAAAAGGAACACGAATCGTGAGGTCCAGTTCTTCGATTGGGGTGCCGGTCCAATTCAGCAAGGTCAGGGCGGCACCCTTGGGCGAAAGTAACAAGGGAGTTTCGATCAAAGCTCGGTTCGTCTCGACAGGAGCCGTGACGCCGGCTTGCCGCACCGGCTGAACGATCAAGTTGCGAATCACTTCGGAGAAGCCGGCCGGCAAGCCGTCAGCTGTGCTCTTTGCCGATCTCCAATACGACAAGCCAGGCATCCAGGTGAAATGAACGACCGTCCCTTGATCGATCCGACGTTCCACAATTGCCGGCGAACCGTCTTGAAACGTCAACCTGACCCCATCGGGCGGATGCTCGAATCGACCCTTCACACCGATCGCCTCGAACGATCCTTCCGGAGTTTCACCGACAGCGACCGTGGGGAGGCTTTTGACATCGGCGATGAGAAGCCGGTCCCGCGGTTGTTCCGCGATTCCACTCGCTTCGCGGAAGACGGGGCTGGGGTCGTTGTAACGATCGCGCTGACACGCACCCGTGACCGTCGCCAGGATACCTCCGGCACGGATCCACTCGATCAGACCACGTTGATTTTCGTCAGGGAGGTTTGGCTCGGTCACGTAGAGGACTCGGTACGGCCGCAACCCCTCGGCGGACAAATCGTCCTCCTCCACGAAGTCCACGGGAATGTTGGCATGTTGCAGAGCAAGATACAGGTCGAACACCTCGGCCATGTAATCGACCGTTTCTCGATTCAGATGGACGTTCGTGGCATCGCTGATCCCGTGAGCGATTTGTGGCTCCCGGGCATCCCAAACCTGAGAGCTCCGGGGCATCAGGATCGCGACGGCCGATCGAGGACGTTTCCCGGGCCATAGCAAGCGCTCCGCCTTGCCGATCATCCAATGCGCCTCGGCGATTTTCGGCAGGAGATGAGCCTTCTCCGAATAACAGTTGCCCGGGAAGTTGTACTCCGGCCCGAAGACGAAATACTTGATCGCTTTGCCGCCGCTGCCCACGACGCAGAGAATTTTCTGAACGATGCCATCGCGTCGATCTCCTGCCGTTCGTGGGATGATGTAGCCACCGAATGAGATGTTACCTTTCTCGGCGGCACTCCGAAGCTTGGCACAGTAGAACGACCATTGGTACGCTTGTCGGTCGGGAAACCAATCCTCGGTCCAAAGCATCGTCCCGCCCCGCAATCGGGCAAACTCGAACCAATCATGTCCTCCCATCGCCGCTTCCGGGCTGTCTTTGTCACCGTTGTTGGCGACCGGACCGGGAACGTAGAACCGCCCAGCGAAGAAATTCCAATTCGTAAAGATCGGCAGGTTCGGATAGAAGGCCGCCTCGAGTGCCCGTGTCGCGTCCGCAAAGTATCGTGCCGAATCGTGGGCAAAAAAACGCATCGTCCAATAGAAAAGCCGACGTTCGGTCCGATCGATGGCTTGACGACGACCAGATGGTTGAACGTTGGCCCAGGTGTCGGATCCAACGTCGGCCGGTTTCAGACCCTGCCGTTGCAGATAGTCACGGAAACGAGCTAACCCCGCCGGACTTGCCTCGAGGTCCTTCACCGCTCGAGGATAGTACCAACCTGGTTCATCCGACAACGCGAAGATGGCCATCGCCTCGGGGCTGAATCCGGCTTTCTGATACGAGCACGCTTGCTCCGTTGCCCAAGCCCGAAGCGACTCCGGAGTGTGCATCGGGTCGAAATCGAAAACATAGCCCGGCGGACTGTAGACCGCCCAGGAGGTGCGACGTTGCCCTGCTTGGTGCAGCAACTCTCGAATCTTCATCGAGGGGGGCACCATGATCGCGCTGAATCCGGCACGATTCAACTGCTCCAGACCTTCTCGCCAAGCGATTCGATCGTCGTCTCCGCCAATGAAACGATCCACGATGGGGAAGTGCTTCGGCCGCTCCTCAGGCGGAATCTGCACCGATGCCAGGTGTTTCCAATAACGGCGGTTGTATTCCGCCATCGTCGCCGCCTGAGGTTTCTTGTCTTGATTCCGCCAGACGAGCACGCCCAACGTCGGTCCGAATAACTCCGCCTTGAGACGAAATGTCTCTCCCGTCTCGTCGAACGTCAGTTCCGCCTCGACGACCGTGGGATCGACAACTTCGGTGACAGAGACGGGAACAACGACGGGGTAGCCTTTCAGGTAAATCGCCGGGTATCCCTTGAGTGTTTTTTCGATCTGGGA
>CAKZUU010000351.1 GCA_937922175.1 uncultured Gemmataceae bacterium | reverse complement strand
CAGTGCCGCCTCGAACGTGAAGGAGCAGCCGATCAGGAATGCCACGAAATCATCTCGCCACAACTCGCAGATATTCGTTCGCTGATCCACCAATCGACCTTCATGGTAGACTCGATAACGAGGCAGATCGGTGCGCACGTCGGCCCCGGGAGCGACGAGTTTCGGCTCTGGGTCCCCCGGCTCGGTGACATCCAGCACCGGGCAGGGTTTTGGATTTCGCTGGCAAAACAACAAAAAGTCGAACGACCAATTTTGAGGTAAAATCACCAGATTGGCCTGTACGAATCCAGGGGCCAAGCCCGGTGTCGGACCAGTCAAGCAACCCTCTCGTGCTGCCCGCCGAACCTCAGCACCGGTTGAGCCAATCATACCTGTCATGATTCCAAAAGACTCCCGAGTTTGATCAAAGGCTGGACGTACATCTCCCAAGGCAGACCATCGACCGTGGGATCAGGTCGACCGGTCACGCCGTCGACCAAGGGGCCGACGGCGACCATTCGCTCAATTCTTCGCCGCTCTTCGTCGGGTTGAAACCAATGACGAGGTGGCGTCACTCCTCGAAGAACGGCTACGCCACTGGCCAAGGCGTAGGCTCCCCAGTTACTCACCCCCGCGACGATCAAATAATCGGTGACGACCCGGCAATGAATACGGTCGCCGAGCGGGATGTTGCGAATCACAATGGTCGGAGGGATTTTCCCCATGCCGATTTCATTTCCGCCATCGCCGACACCGATCGTAATAGGCCTGTTCTGAGTGGGTAGCTGTTGAAGCAACCATCGGCCCGGTGTTGGTGTTCCGGTTACGTCGTTGCCCCGCATCGAATAACAATTCCCGTCGGCCGCCGGTCCAACGCACTCAATGAAGATCAAATGTTCCAGCCCGTCCAGAGCGCCTTTCGCTGCCCGGGTCAGCCCGTCCGATCGGATGTGGTAACGATCGATCCCACGGGCATCTTCGGGTGAACACAATTCCAGACCGGCAAGCAACGCTTCCTCGGTCGAAGGATCGAGGAAAAGGCTGACGTTGATGCCGACTCGTCTGAGCGCACTAGCCAAGACGACGGCACCTGGAGGCCCGTCTGTCTCAAAGCTGGGGGGGGAAGCTGTCGGAATGAAAAAGCCGGTCACGATACCGACGTGACCGTTCGACTTGGCGAGGCTGTGGCACGCCCGGACGAAATCATCGGGTAAAGCCACGAACAAATTGGTAGCCGGATCACGAGCCCAGCCCCGATTTCCCGCATCGCATTGGACGATCTGTCGAATCGTGTCGAGTCGTTCGTCATGGTTCATGGAATCGCAACCTGGCGCAAGAGACGGGGGAAATGGGTGTTCCACTCGGCGGGTGGCGGGGCAGGGATGCGGATGAGTTCATCGCGAACCGGATGCCGGAATGTCAATTGCACGGCATGCAGGGCGATCCCCTCGGGAAACGCGATCGGGGAACCGTACTTGCCGTCGCCCACAATGGGCCAACCTCGGCTGGTGAGTTGAACTCGTAGCTGATGTTTTCGGCCTGTTTGCGGCCGTAGTTCAAGAAGCATCATCTCGCCGTCGCGACTTAAGACTCGCCCCACTGTCTTCGCCAGCGAGGCTCCCGGAACGGCCATTGCCATCGTGCGAACCATGGTCGCGGCGTCGTCATGCAGCAGCCAGTCAGTCATCGTGAAGTCACCATCGATTCCGCAGAGGTCTTGATCAGAATCATGGACCGAACGACGCCGAGTCACGACGGCCCAATAGACTTTGTTGACGGCCCGTTCGCGAAATTGGTAGGCCAATCGAGCGGCGGCTTTGCTGGTTCGAGCGAAAAGGAGGACGCCTGAGACAGGTTTATCGAGTCGATGGACAATCCCGAGAAAGACGCGACCCGGTTTGGCGAACTTCTCTTTCAAGTAGGCCTTGGCCAATCGATCAACGGTCAGTTCCGAGCCAGAGGCGTGGGTCGTTGCCATCCCGGCTGGTTTGTTTACCACCAAACAGTGGTTGTCTTCAAACAGGATGTTGAGCTTGCCCGGCCACCCTTTGCGGAAGAGGTTCTCCACGGACTGTTCCATGACAAGGTCATTGTTTCCTCTGGTTCCTACGGTGTTGTATCGGCGAAAAGAGTCTAAAAAAGTCCGAACAACCGTGTGCCGAGAAGTTGAGAGCGGGGCCATCATCGTGATTTGCAAATCACGTGGGGTCGTGTACTGCCTTCCGTGATCGTGCGGGCACAGCTTGGCGAATCCGCGTCGAGACGAAACAGCGAGGCGAATCGAGGGAGATAGGCCAAATTTGTCCTCGGGATCAACCTCCACGAAAGCTGCGTTCTCGCCCGGTCGGCAAGTCGTGCGTGATTTCGGGAGTCCGATTGATTGTCGTTTTTCTGCCGATATGGGGCGGATCAAATTCGGAGAGGCCTGACTCGTCAGCGCATTCGAACGCTCGGATCAATGACTCGAGACGGTGAATCGTTCGCTGAGGGATAGCGGTTAAGATCGAAGCGTTGGGATCTCTCGTCGCTCACAACCGACGACCCGTTCGCACCAGGCTGCCCAGCGAAGAAGTTCTTCTTCATGGAATCGATCGCCGATCAGTTGAACACACAGCGGTACGCCGTCATCGGTCCAAGCGATTGGAAACGACACCGCCGGTAGACCCGTGTAGCTCCAGGGTGAGTTAAATGCGGGGTCGCCGGTGGTCTCCGCAGACGGCGGTGGACTTGTCGTCGCGGGCACGAGAAAGGCATGAGCGTCGCTCAGCTCCAACTGCTCGATCAGGGCGTCGGTCAAGGTGTCTTTGTGATGCAACGCTCGGACATACTCGGTCGCGGAGGTCTCCATGCCCTCGCGGATCAGAGCCGTGATTCGAGGCGGATAGTCCTCGGGATGGCGGCGGAGGCGGTGTTCGTGAAATTCGGCGGCCTCGACGGCCATGACAGTGCGGTGTCGTTGGAGGACTTCGGCGAAAGGAGCGGGCGGGTCCATCGACACCACCTTCGCGCCGGCAGCCTTTAATTTGGTCACGGCCTGATGGACGGCATCCGTTACTACGGGCTCGGCACGATCCAGAAACAGACCGCCGATTCGCGCGAGCGTCGGGGGATGTTCGGGTTCGGCGAAGGCGTTTTGACTGCTGAAAGTCGGAAACGGATCGCTCAAGGCACTGCACAACAGGCCGAGATCCCTGACGCACGAAGCCATGACGCCGACGTGATCCATCGAGGGGGCCAAGGGAACGACCCCTTCGAGACTGATCCGACCATACGTAGGTTTCAAGCTGGCGACGCCGCAGTAAGAAGCGGGGCGAGTGATCGAGCCGCCGGTCTGGGAAGCGACGGCACCGAGGCACATGCCACAAGCCACCGCCGCAGCACTACCGCTACTGCTGCCGCCCGGAGTTCGGTCGAGCCTCCAGGGGTTTCGCGTGGGCGGGGGGTCGAAACTGGCGTAAGCCGTCGTGACCGTTTTGCCGAGAATAACGGCCCCCGCCTGCCGAAGACGCTCGACAGCGACAGAATCTTTTCGGGCGATGCTCTGGGCCCATAGATGCGACCCCGCAGCTGTCGGCCAATCAAACACATCAAAAATGTCTTTGATGCCAACCGGAATGCCGTGCAGGGGCCCGCGGTCATCACCTTTCTCGAGCTCGCGAGTTAATCTCTTGGCTTGCTCGAGCGCTTCTTCACGAGCAACCATAACCCAAGCGCGAACTGACTTTTCATAACGCTCGATGCGTTCCAGACACTGCTGAAGCAGTTGCACGGGGGTTAACTTTTTTTGCCGCATGGCGACTGCGGCTTCGTGAATCGTCATCATGCTCGAAAGCATATGCAAATGGAACCGATTCGGCGCGGCAGCGCCAAGGGCAATGCCCGGGGAGTGATCCTCGGTGGTGGGCCAGAGCTTGACGCGGAGGACGGAATGAGAGCTATTTTTTCTTCGCGGCCAAATTCTCGATGTAGGCGGTGGCGAGGGCGTGTGCGGCACCGACCAGGCGTTCCCAATTCTTTTCGACATACTCGGGAGGCCCGCCTTTGTTGGCGACGGCGTCGGCGAGTTTATCCGTGGGGGTCATCTCGATGGCATCCCACGGGCACCACTTGGCACAAAGTTGGCAGCCGATGCAACGCTCGACATCAACGTCGGCAAACGTGCCGAGCGTCGGAAGCTCCGGCCCGGGAACCTTGTAGATGCAATCCACAGGACAAACCTCAACGCAGGCGTCGCAACCGGTGCAATTGTCGGCGTTGATGACCGCAATTTCTTTGAAAAACTTCTTTCGTGGTTTCGCCGTCGCAGGAGGGGGTGCGGTAGGTGGCATCAGGGTTCCTCGGAATCAAAGCCGGCCTGTGCCATACATTTTACCTTTGGCCAGCACAACGGCAAATCGGCCGACGTGCTCATGACCTGGCCAGTCAATTCACCGACTTGCTCTTATGACGACTGCTCCAGCTTCCGCCTCGGATCCCTCGTCACACCATCAAAGCTTCTGGTTGTGGGTGATGTGCCTGACCGGTGTGGACTATTTCAGCACGCTGGGCTACCAGCCCTCGATTGCATTTGAGGCGACCGGGCTTCTGGCGCCCCTCGCGACCGTGCTTTTGGTCGTTCTGACCTTGTGCGGGGCCTTGCCGGTTTATCGTTTCGTCGCCGGGCAATCACCTCACGGGCAAGGCTCGATCGGCATGCTCGAGCGGCTCGTGCGAGGTTGGGGAGGCAAGGTGTTGGTGTTGGCCTTGCTCGGATTTGCGGCGACGGACTTTGTCATCACCAAGACTCTTTCCTCCGCCGATGCCGCCAAACACGTGGTCAGCAACCCGATTTGGCCGACTCATCACCTCCCGCTCGAACTGTCTCGACAGCAACTGATCCTGACGATGTTCATGCTGATCGTGCTGGGAGCGATGTTTCTCAAAGGTTTTCGAGAGGTCATTAGTCTGGCCGTCTCTCTGGTCGCCGTTTATCTCGCTTTGAACGCCATCATCATCGGCCTGTCGTTGAATTACATCTTTCATCATCCGGAGTTGCTGGAGCAATGGATCCAAGCGGTCGCGTACGGGACACCGACGGACTGGCAGATTCGGGAAGAGCACGCACCGGTTGCCCTCAGCCGAGGTGGCTGGTTGTCCATTGGAGTGCTGTGCGTGCTGGGGTTTCCGAAGCT
>CAKZUU010000350.1 GCA_937922175.1 uncultured Gemmataceae bacterium | reverse complement strand
CATCGGCAGCTGACGCACAACAGCTTCAAATCGCCCAAATGGCTGGAACATCTCTTCGCCCTTCTCGGTGTGTGTTGTCTGCAAGACACCCCCGCCCGATGGGTCGCCGTTCATCGACGGCACCATCAGCACTCCGACGAGCAACCCGACCCGCATAGCCCTTTGGTCAGCTTCTTTTGGGGTCACATGGATTGGCTCACTCGACATAACGAGGAGCTCAATCGGCTCGATCTGTACGAACGCTACGTGAAAGACCTGCTTCGCGATCCCTTTTACATGAAACTCGAGCGCCACCTGATGTGGGTGTGGATCAATCTTGGACAGTGGTTGGTCTTCTTCGGATCGGGATTCGGCATCGGTTGGGCACTCGGCGACGATTGGCTGGACGGTGTCCAGCTGGGTCTCAGCCTGTTGGTCTGGGGAGTTTTCGTTCGCACGGTTCTGGTTTGGCACATCACCTGGTCCGTCAATTCGGTGGCTCATCTGTGGGGTTATCGCAACTACGACACGGATGAAAACAGCCGAAACAACATCCTCGTGGGACTCATCAGCAACGGCGAAGGTTGGCACAATAATCACCACGCCCAGCCACGCGCCGCCGCTCACGGCCATAAGTGGTGGGAGTTCGATGTTACCTGGATCACGATCTGGTTGCTCAAACAGATCGGATGGGCTTGGGATGTCGTTCCCATCAACAAACGGATGGCGGAGCGTCAAATGGCCAAAGACTATTGAGGCAGTGTCGGGGACGAAGCGTCGAGCGGTCGGCAAGTTCGACCGTGGGCAGCCTAGGGCCGGGTCCCCGGGCATTCCTCGATGCCGGTAAACCGACAAGGAGATCCGCAATGTTGGATGCGACTCAATTTGACCGGGGCAGCGACTTTCGTGGCGACTATCCTCGACAGGTCAACGAGGAATTAGGTTTTTTTGTGGGACGATACTTGGTACGCTATTTGCGCGATCAAGGCAGCGCGACGCCGAAAATCATCGTCGGGCGCGACGGTCGCTTGTCCTCCCCCGCGATTTACGGCGCGCTGATTCAAGGGATCGCGGCCGAGGGGGCGGAACCGCTGCCGGCGGGATTAGCCCCGACCGATGCCATCTGCTGGGCTGCCGGTGCTCGGCTTGACGCGGCCGAGGCCGGGGTCATGATCACGGCTTCGCACAATCCGCCCGAATACAACGGAATCAAAATGGTTCGCCCCCTCCCATCGGAGTCGCTGCCCGGATTGGACACGATCCGGCCGACCCATTTGAAGAAGTATTTCGAGGCGGACTTACGTAACCCAAGTCCGTCGGCCGCTTCCATGACCGTCGCCCCGTTTCCGTCCACGCCCAGCCGATTGGTCCAAGAATTCGTGCGGCACGCTTGTCGCTGGGCCCCGGATCGATCAGCGTTTCGCGGCACTGTAGTGATCGACCCGGGAAACGGCGTGGGAAGCGTCTTCCTTCCAACCTTGCGAGAAGAGGTGCCCGGCGCGAGGATCGAGGCCATTGCCGCGACGATCGATGGTCGGTTTCCGAGTCGCCCCTCCAACCCTGGCTTACCCGGCGCGATGAACGCCTTGGCCGAAGCGGTGCAAGATCGCCAAGCCCTGTTCGGTGCCGCCTTGGATGGTGATGCCGACCGTCTGTTCATGGTGGACGAAGAGGGAGAGGTCGTGACGGGCGACCAACTCCTCGCGGCCATCATTGCCACCGTTCTGCCCGAGACAACAGGTAACGAGAAACCAATCGCATTTACCGGGACCTGCTCGTGGTCCGTCGTCGAGACGATCTGGCAACATGGCGGAATCCCGTACCTATCGAAAGTGGGGCAAGACACGCTGAAGCGCGCCATGCAAAACGTCGGAGCGGTCTTCGGGGGTGAGTCGTCCGCCCATTTCAATTTCCCGCAGAGCTATTTCCAGGACAGCGGGCTGATCGCCCTGATGGCCTTTTGGCAAGCCCTGCATCGTCGCGGACAAACCGTGTCCCAGGCCGTGGCCGAACTGCCCCAATGGTATCATTCCGGCGAGATCAACATCCGCATCGCGAGCGAAGATTGGGTCAACGTTAGCAAGGAAGTCGTCGCGCGACTCGCGCAACAGTACCGCGACGCGGGAGAAACCTATGTGCTGACGATCGATGGTGTCAGTGTCTACAGTCCCAAATACCCCGACATTCCCACCGAAAATGACCTTTTCCTTCCTGCTCCGGGGGATGAGAGCGGCCTTCTTTATCGCCGGGTGCGCCCCGGTTATCGACCCGATTGGTGGTTCTCGCTTCGTCGCAGCAACAACGAACCCCTGTTGCGTCTGAACGTCGAAACCAACTCTAAAAAACCGCTCGAGCGCCACACCGTGCAATTGTTGCGGCAAATTCGCAGCCTGTGCGACGAAGTCGGTCAAGCGCCAACAGAAATTGTCGATTGGGGGACGATCCCGTCCTTGAAGAAAGCGCTGAAGAAAGGCTAACGGTCATGCGTCGTTTCGCGATCGTGGTTTTGGTCTTACCCGGAGCGGTCCAAGGCGACTGGCCGCAATGGCGGGGTCCGAGCCGCAACGGCGTCGTCGTCGATGCTCCTGCTCATTGGCCGCCCACTCTGGCGAAACTCTGGTCGGTCGAAGTGGGCGAAGGACACTCCAGCCCCGTCATCGCCCAAGGAAGGGTATTTACCCTGACTCGAGTGGGCGAGGAAGAAGTGGTCCGCGCCCACCATTTGAACGACGGGACACAAATTTGGGAGCAGAGATACTCCGCTTCCGCCGAGCTCGACAGTGCCGTCGGATGGCACGGACAGACGCCAAAATCCACTCCCTGTGTGTCAGAAGGTCGGGTTTACACTTACGGCATCAGCGGCGTTCTGACGTGTTGGGATGCCGGCGATGGGAAACCACTATGGCGAAAAACGTTTGAACGCCGCTTCCGCAAGACCTGGCCTTTGTATGGCGTGGCGACTTCGCCGATCGTCCACGACGGCCGGCTCATCGTCTGGGCCGGCGGGCACGATCAAGGTGCTCTTCTCGCCCTCGATTCGCGCACCGGCGACGAACTCTGGGCGTTGCCTGTCGATGGTCCCGGTTATAGTTCGCCCGTCATCGCCGAATTGGCGGGGACTTTGCAACTGGTCGTCCAATCGCAACGATTCCTCATCGCTGTTGATCCGAAAACCGGCAAGGAACTTTGGAAACAACGTTTCACGACGGGGTACGACCAGAACAGCATCACACCGCTGATCGCCGGCGACTTGGTGATCCACTCCGGCTATCAGAAACCCCTGAAAGCTCTTCGGGTCGCTCGTTCCGGCAATCGGTTCCAAGTATCTGACAAGTGGGAGGTCCGTTCCCACGCGTTGTATCTCAGTTCTCCCGTCGTCGTTGGAACCCGGTTGTTCGGGTTATCCATGGCCAATGGCGGCTCCCTCATCGCGGTCAGCCTCGCCGATGGTCGCGTCGTGTGGAAGCAACCGAACATGGGTGACTACGCCGCTTTGTTGGTGGCGCGAAATGACCTCCTGGTTCAGACGACTGAGGGAAAACTGTACGTGGTGCGCGCCGACGATGACCGGTGGAACCCCGTTCGGGAGTATCAAGTCTGCGACGAATCGACCTGGTCTCATCCGGCCATTTCGGGTGAGATCCTGGTCGTGAAGGACAAGCAGCGATTGTCGGCGTGGCGACTCCGATGATCCGGGCGAATCGGGAGCCCGCCGGGCAGTCGGGCCAGCGGTTCGTCACGCTGTTCACGGGGTTGTCATCGTCTTCTTCCGGTGTTTATTGAAGAAGTCGAAGATTTTCGGCAATTCCCGAAAAGCCGGGGTGACGTGATCGCCTCCCGGGACTTCGATATATTCGTGGGTCATTTGCAGTTCTTTCATCTTTTCCGCCCAAGCACGGACACGTTGGGTCGGCACCAACCTGTCTTTCTCACCTTGGACGAGGATGACCGGCAGGTGCCGTATCTTCTCCAGATCTGTCACCGGTCGAAAGATGGCGGGCGCGATGGGACCGATGGCGGCAAACAGA
>CAKZUU010000349.1 GCA_937922175.1 uncultured Gemmataceae bacterium | reverse complement strand
GCCGGGTAGAGCAGGACCGGGAATGGCAGCGACCGCTCCGGGCGGGCCCATCGGTGGTGCCGGAGGAATCTGACCCGTGCGCAGCTTCTGCTTGAGATTTCCTTCTTTGGTCGCTTGACTGGCTAAGGCTTTACCGGCTGTCGCGGTCGCGCTGGTTTGTTTGATGTTGGACGGGGTGCCCGGCCGGGCCGAATATGAGGCGGGAGCCACCTTGTCAGGCTCCTTCCCACGAACCACCGTCGGGGGCCAGGGCTCTCCCCAAGGCCCGATCAACTCCGGCCGATCAGGCGCTGATTCGTGTTGGACGAGAGGTGTGCCAGCATGGGCAACCGAAGTCACTTGTTGGGTCATGCAGCCGCCCAGAGCGGCCAGCAACGTCATCGCTCGCGCGGTTCTTTTCATGTGATCCCCCTGACGGTCCTTGTCTTGGGCCGCCTACGCTGTCGGCGGACGCTGAACGCCTGATCGGGGCGCAGCCGTGAGTCTCTGCATCTGTTTTCGACCAGACCAGAAACGAACTTTGCTCAAACTCCGCAAAACTACCCCGACCGCGCCGGCGATCCCTCTCCGTAATTTTCCTTTCTTCGGTAGCTTTTCGAGCACTTCCCGACTGGTCAACGCTCCGGCGAATCGGCCGAACTCAAGATGGCGGCCAATGCTTCCTGCGATTCCGCGCGAACGGTCTCGTCGGGATCAGACAAGAGCGATTGGAGAGCCGGGATCGCCTCTGCCGCGTCCCGACCAAGTCGGCCCAGAAGATGGGCGACTTTGCCGCGAACTTCCGGCGACGGATGCGAAAGTGATTGGACGAGGGAGGGGACAGTTGCGGGACCCATTCGCAACAACGCCACGCCGGCAACCGCCCGTCGTCGCGCTCCACCGGTCCACAGCGCCGCGATGAGGGCAGGCACCGCCGCCGTCGCGGACGGACCTAACTCGCCCAAGGTTGAAATGGCTTGAAGGACGACGCTTTCCTCGTCATCTTCGGTGGCGGCGACCAGCGCGGCCAAAGCATCATCAAGGGCTACTGGGCCGACCACCCCGATCGCTCGAATGGCTCGGCGTCGAACAACCGGGCTTTCGTCCTGTAGCGCGACGATCAACTCCGGCAGAGCGTAGCGAGCTTCGGGACCGGACTCGATCAAAGCCAGGGCGGCGAGCTCGCGAATCTGGGGCTCGCGGTCGGAGAGGGCCTCTGCCAGCAGACGGATCGCCTCGAGATTTCCCTGATCGCCCGTGACCACGGCCGCATGCAACCGCAGGAGCGACTCAAGTTGCCGGCGTCGTGTGAGCCAAGCCGCTGACGATGCCGGATCAGGTAGGGACATCTTTTTTTCCCGTCGCAGGCCGCGACACGTTGTTTCAAACGCATCGTCCAATCATATCCTACGCCCCCAAGGACGTTCGGCCGGGGCATCCGGTTTCAGGGACGTTCGGTGTTGTCGTCCAACAGAATCGGCGTTAGAAGTCGAACCCGGTTCGCGGGTAACTGGAACGCAGGTTTGGCCGCTTGCAGCGAGGAAGACGGCGTCCGTGAAGCAGGTCGAAATGCCCCAGGAGACAAAATGGGCCCATCGGCGGGGGGGATCGATTCGGTCGGTGGCGGCGGGGCGGGAACCGAACTCGGCGGGGCGTGCAGATTCGTCGGAGGAGCAGGAACGCTGCGGGGGACTCGGCCGCTAAAGAGTTTGATGCTGATGTCCCGTTCCGCCTCGAATACGCGCTGATGGGGCAGGGTATAAAACTGGACAACGACCCGCAGTCGCTCGTTGCTCGGAAGAACCTTCCAGGGGAGCGTCAAGAAATAGCCAGTCGAAAACAAACTGCTCCGCCAACTCCGTTGCAATTCAAGAGGAGAAACCTCCCATTGGCACAAGGGGATTTTCAACCCTTCCCGAGTGATTTCCTGGGCGTGGACCACAGCCTTCCCCGGGACTTTCAAGGCGGAGTCGTCCGTGTCGACCGGGACAATCACCACCTGCAAGGCTTCGTCGCCCCAAATGCCGTCGTCGTCGATCCCGCCCGTACCGCGGCCGAGAAGGACTTTGGAGACGGTGCCCGCAAGGACACTTTGTGGGCCGTCGATCAAAACCCCTTCGTTGACGATGGGAGCACAGGCATCCTGGCGCTGAGCCAGTTCATATTGCAACGCGGAATTCAAGAGATGAGCCCGCTCCAATTCCGTGCGCATCGTTCGGATTTCGCGTTCGCGCGTCCGCAGTTCGGCTTCGATGAGGGCTGTCTTTGTACCCGATTTGCAGCCAGTCAGGAATGACGACAGGGTGAGGATCGACAGAGCCAGGACGACCCCCCCCCAACGGGATCGGGTGCCGATACGTGGTTGCCCTCGCCGACACATGGACGACTCCGTTCACGAGGCGCTGCCCGGAGTTCGCTCCGGGAAGCTTGGCATCCGTTCCACGACATGATCGACCAACCCGAACTCCTTCGCCTCCTGGGCAGAGAGGAAATTATCGCGGTCAGTTCCTTTTTCGATCACGTCCAAGGGTTGACCGGTGTGTTTGGCCAACAGCTCGTTCATCCGCCGCTTGATATTCAGAAACTCTCTTGTCCGAATCAGAATTTCCGTCGTTGTCCCGCCAAATCCGCCGAGCGGTTGATGAATCATGACCCGCGAATTCGGAAGACAATACCGCTTCCCCTTGGTGCCGGCCGTGAGCAACATCGCACCCATGCTGGCACATTGCCCGATGCAGTAGGTTGCGACATCGCAAGGAACGTACTGCATCACGTCGTAAATACTCATCCCTGCTGTCACCGATCCACCGGGGCTGTTGATGTAAAAGTGGATGTCCTTCGTCGGGTCTTCACAGCCGAGGTACAGCAGTTGGGCAGTGATGAGGCTGGCACTCTCATCGTCCACTTGCCCATGCAAGAAGACGATTCGATCCTTCAGCAGTCGGCTAAAGATGTCATACGCTTGTTCCACCAAGCCGGTTTTTTCGACGACGATCGGAACGGGCATGATGATCCCCTTCATTGATCGCGCCCGGATCCGCCATCGCAACCATCGGCTAACGGGCGCGGATTTAATCAGCGTTTGCGACAAGACCGGCCGCTTCTCCCGTCTGTCGTACCAGTTATGCCTCTCGTAAATGTCCAAGCCGCGTGTGACGATTCCCGTGAATCTGCCGAGAAGGATGAATCTCACGCCACGTGCTGCTCGGCAGTGGGCCAGAGCCGACCGCGTCTACTTGTTGCCTTTGATCTTTCGTAGTACTTCGTCGACCAATCCGAACTCTCGTGCTTCCTCGGCACTGAAATATTTATCGCGCGCGGTGGCTTTCTCGATGTCCTCAACCGTCCGACCGGTGTGTTGGGCCAGAATTTCGTTTAACCGGGCTCGATCTTTCAAGATCTCGTTGGCACTGATCTCGATATCGGAGACCTGCCCCGAGACCTGGCCCCACGGCTCGTGGATCATGATTTTCGAGTGCGGCAAGGCAAACCGCTTGCCCTTCGTCCCCGCTGCCAGGAGGACCGCCGCTCCGCTGGCGGCCATTCCCATGCAGTAGGTCGAAATCGGACAATCCAAGAAAGTCATCGTGTCATAAATCGCCAGCGTTGCCGACACCGATCCACCTGGCGAATTGATGTACATGTGGATTTCCTGGTTCTTGTTTTCGTACTGGAGAAACAGCATTTTCTGAATGGTGATGTTGGCAAGTAGATCGGTAATGGGGCCTTCTCCGCCGGGGCCATAGTATTCCGGTGAACTGCCCAGGAAGATGATTCGGTTCTCAAGGAGCAGGTCCGCCAAGGTCATCTGCCGCTGCCGGGCGTAATCCCGGTAGCGCTGCAACATCGGGACGAAGGGGATTCCATCACTGGGTCGAGGCAGGTCATGGGTCATAAACGATCGGGCCCCTTTCCATCGTGCGGATTCAAAACATCATTGGTTCGGCCGGGTTTGCCGACATTACGAGGTCGCTGGCCAGCGAGGATCGGTCAGCTGGACTCCCCTGAGGGTGTCGGTTCCGGCGGGATCGTGGGATCGCGCAGCTCTCCCTCAACGGTCTGGACTTCGGCGACCGAGGCCGGGGCATCTTCCTGCGTCGGAACGAGTGGCACGTCCTCGTACTCAGCATTTTCCAGAATCAAGTCAAGAGCCTTCCGCTCGATGAGTTCGACGGCCAGGGTCTCCAACATGTCTTCGCGTTCCAGTTGAGCGCGAATCCGGCGTGGCGACGTGTCATTGGCTTCTGCCAGACGTTCAATTTCGGCGTCGATGTCCTCATCCTTGACTTCGATCTTTTCCACCTCAGCGATCTTCTGCAACACGAAATGTTCCTTGAGGGCCATCGCCGTGCTGGCCAGGACATCGCGCTCCAAGGCCCGCTGCCGAGCGCGAATCTCCTCGTCACTGATGCCCGCGTTTCGCATTTCCATGATGCGCCGGTTGAAAGCCCGTCGTGCCTGACGCATGAGCAAGTCGCGCGGCAGCTCCCAGGTCGCCGCCTCGTTGATCATTTCCAGGATCTGCTTCCGATAATACTGCTCTTGCTGATACTTCAGCCGACGGTTCAACGCGACGAGAACTTTCTCGCGCAGCCCCTCCGCCGAGCCTACGCCAAACGACTCGAGCAGTTCCGCCGTCAACTCCGGCGGCTGCAGCACTTTGACCTCTTTGATGTCGAACGTGGCTTTCACCGTCCGCCCCCGCAGAGCTTCTTCGGCGACGGTATCGGACAACTCGATGTCCACGATGCGCTGATCGCCTGCTTTGGCTCCACGAAGCTGGTCGCCAAATCTCGGGGCCGTCCCATCTCGCAGCATGAGCCGGTTTTCAACACGGATTTGCACTTCCTTGACGGCATTCACGACCCGATCCCCGATCCTTGCGACCATGTCGGCGACGATAAAGTCGCCGATTTCGACGGTCGCCCCCTCTCCCTTGGACACGATTTTGCCGAACGGCTCTAACTGCCGCCGCATCTCGCGATCGATCTCTTCCTCCGAAAACGTGTGCGACAATCGCTTGAGTTTGATCCCTTTGTAATTGGGCAGATCAAATTGCGGGCGAACTTCCACTTCAAACTCGTAGATCATCGGTCCCGAATCCGGGATCTCGATTTTGGTCGGGTCGATGTCCGGCGGGGCCAACGGCGCGATGTCATAATCCTCTGAAATCTGTTCCAGGCTCGCCATCAGCACTTCCCCGCGCACCTGGTCGAGAACTTCTTTTCGGTAGCGGCGCTCGACCACAGTCCGCGGAGCCTTCCCAGGGCGGAAACCCGGTACCATCGCCTGATCCTGCAAGATCAATTTGCGGAAATGATCGTTGATGCGTGCGTCGATGTCTTCCCGGTTCACCGTCACTTTGACGTGCTTGCGACAGGGGCCAACGTCGCGGATGGCGACCTCCTGACGCAGCTTCTCGGTGGTGTCAGTGCTTTCCGTGGCCACTGCTCCCTCCGCTGAGTCGTTCAGTTCAGCACCTTTGGCTTCGTCGTGTTCGCTCATTTTCAGACACTCTCGGCGAGTCGAATAAAAAACCGAGCCGTTCGGAAATCCAAGGCAATTAATGGCCTCAGTTTATTCCGAGCGGCCCGGTAGGAAAGAGAGCGGGCGATGGGACTTGAACCCACGACACCCACGTTGGCAACGTGGCGCTCTACCACTGAGCTACGCCCGCATTCCGTTGCCCCAAATTATAAACCCACCCCCTTCGGTTTCAAGTCCCTCGTGTACAATGCTGCCCAAGAGTATCGTGCTTGAGGGTATCTCCATGGCACATCCGTCAACCATCTCCGGCCGACACGTCATCGCCGGTAAGTCGATCGCCGATGCCCACGACTCCTTCGACAGCCACAGCCCGGCCGACCGGCGACAAATCATCGGTTCTTTTCCCCGGGGAACCGCCGAGACCGCTCGCCAGGCCGTCGTTGCGGCCCGCAGTGCCTTTTTCGGATGGCGACGCACCAGCCGAATCTTTCGGGCCGAACTGTTCAACAAACTCGCGCAATTGATTGAGGCTCAAGTCGACGATCTGGCGCGTTTGATGGCGCGAGAATGCGGCAAGGTCGTGACCGAGTGCCGTGCCGAGGTCATCGAAGGATTGCACATGGTCCAGTACGTCTTTGGGACCGGTCGCATGCCCACGGGCCAGATTGTCGAGTCCGAGATCCCGGAAAAAGATGCGTTTGTCCGTCGCAAACCCTGGGGGGTGGCCGCCGTGATTACTCCCTGGAATTTTCCGTTCGCCGTTCCGCTTTGGATGATCGGGCCAAGTTTGCAAGAGGGGAACACCGTGGTTTTCAAACCGTCCGAGGATTCCCCGGCCATTGGTCAAAAGCTCTTTGACCTATTTCAAGAGGCTGGGTTCCCGCCGGGCGTTTTGAATCTCGTCCACGGGGATCATGTCGTCGGCGAGGCATTGGTGGCCGACCCCGGCGTCAACTGTGTCCTGTTTACCGGCAGTTACGATGTCGGCCGACGGATCCAGCAGATCTCTGCCGGCCTGCACGATCGCATTGTCGCTGCCGAAATGGGGAGCAAAAGTGCGGTCATCGTGTGCGCCGATGCCCGCCTCGATTTGGCAGTCAAAGCCGCCGTCATCAGTGCCTTCAAAACCAGCGGTCAGCGTTGTGTCTCCGCGGGGCGCATCCTCGTCGCTGAGCCAATATTCGAGGAATTCTCTCGTCGTTTCCTCGAATTGACCCAGCGACTTCGCATCGGCGACCCATTGGACCCCCAGCATTTCACCGGACCGGTCATCCATCAAAAATCGGTCGAGAAAATCCTCTCCTACAACGACCTTGCCCGCCAAGAGGGCGCGACCGTTCTCCTCGATGGCGGTCGGATGACCGGACCCGCTTTCGATCACGGATGTTATGTGTCCCCCTTTGTCTACCGGCAGGAACATCGCCCGGGTCTCCGGACGATCCGCGAAGAGGTGTTCGGTCCACATGTCGCCTTGATTCCGTTCAACGATCTCGAACACGCCGCTCGAATCTACAACGACACCGACTATGGATTGTCTTTGGCCGTCATCACGGAAGACTACCGGACGATGCGCTTTTTCCGCGAGGAATGCGAGTTTGGCATGGGGTATGTGAATCTGCCTTGTATCGGTGCCGAGGTCCATCTTCCCTTCGGAGGCGTCAAGAAAAGCGGTAACGGGCATCCGTCGGCCGCGGGGCTCGTGGACTCTGTGACGCACAAAGTGGCCTGGACCGTTAATCACGGAACCGACATCAAAATGGCTCAAGGCCTGGTCGCCGAAATATGACCCGCGCGATCGGGGATCGCTCCATCGAGTTTGACTCTCATGACCGAGCCCTTGGGGGTCGGTCTCACCACCGGGGCCGGAAACGAGCCAGCGATTTCATGCAAAGGCGACACCTCGTGTCATGACGCAGCGAAGCCCCCGAGGGAAAGCGGCGACTCACGAACCGCCGTGAGTCTGCTATCGTCCGATCAGGAAGCCCGCCAGCATCCGGCAGGAGTCAAGACGCTCGATCGCCCGTCGAGATGGGAGTTCGCCTCGACCAAGAACAGCGAATCTCGGGGGTTACGTTGCCGCGTTCTCGCACGCTGGTGCCGGGAACTGTTGGCACAATTCGATCACGGCACTGCGAATTCGCTGCAACTGAGAGGGCGCGTCCGCCGATGTGAGCGCCTCGTGAATCCAACGAGCGATGGTTTGCATCTCGTTCTCTCTCATCCCCCGGGTCGTCAGGGCAGGGGTGCCGATGCGGATGCCCGAGGGATCCAAGGGGGGCCGTTCGTCGAACGGAATTTTGTTTTTGTTCACCGTGATACCGGCACGATCGAGCGCCGTCTCCGCAATCTGGCCGGTCAGACCGCGCGAAGTGACGTCCACCAGGAGCAAATGATTGTCCGTGCCACCCGACACGATGCGATACCCAAACCGCTGAAGTTCCGCAGCCAGTGTTTGCGCATTCGCGATCACCTGATTGATATAGTTTCGATACGCGGGTTGGAGCGCTTCCTGAAAAGCCACGGCTTTCGCTGCGATGACGTGCATCAGCGGACCACCTTGGACACCTGGAAAGACTGCCGAGTTCATCTTCTTTTCCCAATCCGGCCGACACAGAATGAAGCCTCCTCGGGGGCCGCGTAGGGTTTTGTGGGTCGTGCTCGTCACAAAGTCGGCAAAAGGGACGGGATCGGTATGCCGTTTGGCCGCCACCAATCCCGCGATGTGGGCCATGTCCACCAACAACATGGCACGGACGTCTCGACAAATCTCGGCAAAACGTCCAAAGTCGATCTCTCTCGGATAAGCGCTGGCCCCGGCAATGATGAGTTTGGGTCGATGTTCTCGTGCCACGACGGCAAGC
>CAKZUU010000348.1 GCA_937922175.1 uncultured Gemmataceae bacterium | reverse complement strand
GAACCAACGAATTTTGCCGTCGGCGCGTGGTAGGAGCCCAAGGCGGGCTCCATGCTTCGGTTCAAAGCCGATGATCGATTCCCCACGCAGCGCCCGGCCGATGTCGAACGTCGCTGGGAGATCGAGGAAGACCGCGTACCGTGCCGTCATCGCGAAATCATGCATCATGACCGCGCGGGGAAGCGTCACCGATTCCGACCGTCGCAGTGATCCATCCGGCCCGATCACGCCGAACTTCACCTCCGGCCGAGCGACGCCGTAGCCGAAAAATACCATCTCCCCCGTTCGACTGTCCACTTTCGGGTGCGCGGTGAACGCCTGCTTCCATTGGCCTTGAAAATCGTATTCGCCGACCGTCTCCAGGTCAGGCAAAGTGATCTCATGAGGCAGTCCGGCCTCCCACAGGGCCAAGAATTTACCCGCATGCCAGACCAAAGCCGTGTTCGCGGCATTCATGGGCGGCCCGCCCGTGGGGGGGTCGAGTAAACTGCTCGCGAGCGCCTTGCCGGCTTTCTTCTCCGCCAGAAACTTCGCCGTGCGGACATAGCGATTGCGATAACTGGCTTTCCCCGCCTGCAACCGCACACCGTGCAACATCCCGTCGCCGTCGAACCAATGATACCGATTCCGCGGCGGAAACTGAGGATTGGGACCATTCCGCACGAAAATCCCGTTGAGCTCCGCCGGCACTCGACCGATGACCTTCAAGCTCTCGACCGTGACTTCCTCCTGAACCGGTGCAAAACCGTTGCTCAAAAAGGGATGATTCGCCGGCCAGTTCCGGGTGTCTCGCGGCGAATCCGAGCGATCATCGGCCGCCAACGCCCAGGCGAGAAACGGACTGACCGCGGCCGAGTGCAAAAAGTGACGACGGTTCAAAGGCATGACGCGACCTCAGGGGTTTGCCAACTCGTTCCGGGTCAGTCCGACCCGCTCAACCGAACAGACGGTATAAAACCTCGCCGGATGTCTCGGTCAATCGTTCGTCGCGGCCATTGTAGCGGTAGGTCAATCGGGTGTGATCCAATCCCAAGGCGTGCAGAATGGTCGCGTGCAGGTCATGCACATGGAATCGGTTTTCGATCGCGCGCAGGCCAAACTCGTCCGTCGCTCCAATGACCTGTCCGCCACGAACACCCCCCCCGGCAAAGACCATCGTGAAGCCGTAGGGATTGTGATCACGGCCATCGGTCCCCTCGGCCATCGGTGTTCGACCGAATTCCCCGCCCCAGATGACCAAGGTCCGCTCCAAAAGGCCCCGGCGCTTCAAATCGCGTAGCAGAGCCGCCGTGGGTTGGTCGGCACGGGCACACATCCGGGTGTGGTTCGCTTCCAAGTTGCTGTGAGCATCCCAGTGGCTTCCCGCCCCGCAATACACCTGCACGAAACGAACTCCCCGTTCCAGGAGCCGGCGGGCCAACAGGCACCGATGAGCGAACTCGACGCAATCTTTCCGATTCAGGCCGTATTCCTCCTTCGTCCGCTGAGTTTCTTGAGAGAGATCGACCACCTCGGGAGCCGCCGCTTGCATGCGGAACGCGAGTTCGTAGGCATCCAGCCGCGCCGTCAGTTGCGGGTCCTCCTCGCGCTTTCGAGCATGACGTTCATTCAGTTCACGAATGAGGTCGAGTTTACCCCGCTGCCTGTCAAATTGACGATCCGGAGGGGCCAGATGCAAGATCGGGCTGCCACGCGATCGGAAGTGGGTCCCTTGATGCGTGGCGGGCATAAACCCGGTTCCCCAGTTTCGCGCTCCCCCCAAAACCTCGCCGCCCTCTGTCAACACGACGAATCCGGGCAGATTCTGATTCATCGTCCCTAAGCCGTACAACACCCACGAGCCCAGACTCGGGCGTCCCGCCAGGATGTTGCCGGTGTTCATCTGGCAGACGGCACCGACGTGGTTTAAGCCGTCGGCCCAACAGGACCGGACAATGGCCAAATCATCCGCACACTCGGCCAGATGGGGCAGCCAATCGCTGATCTCCAGCCCGCTTCGGCCGTGGCGTCGGAATTTCCGCTTGCTGGGAAGCAGCGCGTTCCCCCCCGTGCCCATCGGCGTGACCACCCGACCAAAACTTGCCGGCAGGGGTTGCCCCTGACGCTTCACCAATTCGGGTTTCGGATCGAACAGGTCGATATGGCTGGGTCCCCCCTCCATGAATAAAAACAGGACGCGATCCGCCGTCGCGGCCCGGTGCGGTGAACGGCTCGCGGCTGCCCCCTCCATCGCCGCCAGAGCCAACGCGCCGAACCCGAGGCCCGCTTCGTGCAAAAATTGCCGACGATTCAGAATCGGCGCGACATGCTGTCTCGCTGGCCGTTTCATGGCGAATCAGACCCCACCAACCTCAAATGCCGATTCCCATGCATCGATAAAGCGCTCCATCCATCACTCAGTCCAGGTACATGAACTCGTTGACGTTCATCAAGACATGGCAGAGGTCCGACAATCCTTGGCGTCGGACAAACTCGGCCATGCGGTCCAGTTCCTCAGCATCCGGCGAGCGGCCCCAAGCCAAGCGACACGCCCGATCGATTTGGGCGTGAATTTCGGAGCCGGCCTCGCGGCGAACACGATCCGCGAACCGCTCGGCCAAGGTCAAGACCCAGCGATCGTTCAGCAGAGTCAACGCCTGGGGTGCCGTCGTCGTGACGAAACGTCGGCCGCAACTCTCCGCCGCCTCGGGCGCATCAAATGCCGAGAGCAACGGCAGCCGTAAATTTCGCTTCACGACCACGTACACACTGCGACGATGATGTTCCTGGGCATCGGACGTCACTGGCCAACTCGCCCCTAACTCTGGCGGTAGTTCGGGGAAGACACTTGGTCCCCCCATCTTCGCCGATAGACACCCTGCAACGGCTAAGAGCGAATCACGCAATGCCTCGGCATCGAGGCGCCGGCGATTCATGCGGCCCCAAAGAACGTTTTCCGCGTCGTCCTCATGACTCGGGGCATCGGCTCTCTGCTGATAGGTGCGCGAGGTGACGATCAACCGGTGCAAATACTTTATTTTCCACCCCTGCGCCACGAAATCGGCAGCAAGCCAATCGAGAAGCTCCGGATGCGTCGGTCGGTCGCCCATCGCTCCCAGATCGTTCGGCGTGCCGACGATGCCGCGCCCGAAGTGTGCCTGCCACACGCGATTCACCAGCACTCGTGCCGTCAGCGGATTGTCCGGCGAGGCGATCCAGTTCGCCAATGCCGTTCGCCGACCACTTGTTCCCCGGCTCGTCGGGCGGATCACCACCGGTCGCTCGTCGATGGCCGAGAGAAAACCGGGTTCGACCACCGCATCCGGATTGCGCCAATCACCCCGATGCAACCGGCGTGTCTCGGGCACGATCGCGCCGACATCGGTACATGCCATCGCCGATGGCAGAGGCGGAGGGCGGAGGCGGTCGTACTCGGCCATCTGCTTCTTCATCGCATTCCATTGCTCTTTCACCGTCCCCTTCATGCTTCCCGAAACATCGCGCTGGGGGTTATACACCTGCTCTTCGACCATACGAGCGATCTGCTTCTGCCACGGGGTTCGCTGCTCGAATGGGACGTCGATCAAGTTCGCGTACTCAGCGATGAATCGCTGCCGTTCTTTCCGTTCGGCGGCCTTTCGGAAGGGTGCCTCCAACTCCGCCATCCGCCGACGCAGTTCCGCCGTCGCAGCCTCCCAAGCCTGAGTCGCTTTCTCAACCGCTTGTCGTTCCTCTTGGCGCGCCAAGGGGTGCTCGATCGGCCACCATCCGGCAAAAAAGGCTTGCATGCGGTAGTAGTCGGTTTGCCGAATCGGATCCGCCTTGTGGTCGTGGCAGCGGGCACAACCCAAGGTAATTCCGAGAAACGCCGCCCCTGTCGTGTCCGTGATGTCATTGAGGATTTCCTGTCGGCGCTGCTCCAGATTGACGGCATTGTTTTCCACCGGATAATGCCGCAAAAACCCAGTGGCAATCCACGCATCGGGATCCTCGGGTGCCAACTCATCGCCCGCTAACTGCTCCCGAATAAACTGATCGTAAGGCTTGTCCGCGTTGAATGAGCGAATCACATACTCCCGATAGCGCCACGCCTGCGGTCGAAAGTCGTCGGCCTTGAAACCATCGCTCTCGGCATAGCGCACCACGTCGAACCACCACTGGGCCTGCCGTTCGCCGTACCGGGGCGATGCCAGCAGCCGATCAACCAACCGCTCA
>CAKZUU010000347.1 GCA_937922175.1 uncultured Gemmataceae bacterium | reverse complement strand
ATTGGCAACAGTCATCGTCACGCAGATGCTTGCCTGCACGATCTGCTGGTGGCCCGAGTCCATTGTCAAGTGGATGCCTCGGAAGGTCGGGTCTTTGTCCGTTCGCTTACCACCGACAAGGACACATTGGTGAACGGTCAGAAGATCACCGAGACCGAGCTGCGACCTGGTGAAATCCTCCGGATCGGCAATTCGCATTTACGCCTGGAGTGGGACGACGGAGAAACGGAATCGACGGACGAGGGTGATGGCTTCGAGGAAGTGCCCGATGATGAACCCGCCCCCGTTCCCGCGACGAACTCCTCCGAACCTCCTCCCCGACTGACGTGGGAGGACCTGACCAAATTGTCGGGTTACACGTTGGGGCACTTCGAGATCGGATCCGTGTTGGGTCGGGGCCACACGGCTGTTACCTTCCGCGCTCGCGATGTGCAGTCTCGGCGTGAGGTGGCATTGAAAGTCATCAGCCCCGATTTCCCTGCCAGTTCCGCCGAATTGCAACGCTTCGCCAAGGTCATTGCCAAAGTGGCTTCCATCAGTGACGAGCATCTGGTCCGGCAATACGCGGTGGGAAAGACCGGCCCCTACGTTTGGATCTCTCAGGAATACGTCGAAGGCGAGAGCTTGGCCCAGTTGTTGGAGCGGGGCCAAAGCGCCAGCATGATGCTCAAATGGCGCAACGCGTTAAAATTGGCCATCGACTTGGGGAAAGCTTTGCAGGCGATCCATCAGCGTCAACTCGTTCATGGGCACATGACGCCGACGAACGTCATCATCAGCCTGGATCGGACCGCCAAATTGAATGACTTGCTCTATGACGAGGCACTGAGCGGGAGTGTCTGGCGCGAATCCCGTGCCGAGGAGGTGTGGTTGTCGGAACTGCCGTACCTGGCCCCCGAGCGTCTGGAAGAGGGCGCTTACTGGGACGGCGCTGCCGACATCTTTTCATTGGGCGCCTTGGTCTATGCCCGCTTGACCTCGCATCCTCCCTTTCAGGGTTCCACCCCCCAGGAAGTGATCGAAGCGATTCGTTCGGGGCAATTCATCAAACCGCGCGATATTGTCCGAGGATGTCCGGAAGCATTCCAAAACATCCTCGTCCGAATGCTGGCCGTGAGCCTCGAAGATCGGTACCAACGAGTCGATCAATTCATTGAAGATCTCGAGGGAATTCAAGCGATCGCTTGACCGTTCGATTCGCGGGCGACTCTCCCCGGCGAGGGGAAGGTCTCTATTTGGTCGATGGCCCTGGCAACGACGGCACAAACTCCATAGTGTCCCCTTCGGCCTCAATTGGCATTGTCTTGATGGTCTCTTATTCAGGAGACGAGATCATGCGTCGATATCTCGCCTATTTGGGGGTGGTGTTGTTGGGCTTCGGCGGATGTGATTCCTCGCCGACCGGTACCGACAAACCCCTCCCGACTCTGTCGGAGAAATCGGAAACTCTCGCAGGGGCCAACGCCGGCGTCGGACCGGGAGGCATCGTCAAATTGACCGGTGAGAATACGAAAGTGAAATTCGTCGGCACCAAGCCGGGCGGGAGCCATACCGGCGGGTTTGATCGCCTGACGGGGGAGATCGCGGTCCGGAAGCACTCGCCAGGCGCCACTCCGAAGGAAGATGAGCGTGGGGCCATCGAGAGCATCCATGTCGAGATCGATGCGGCATCGCTCACCTCCGATCATCCCAATCTGACCAATCATCTCAAGGGCGATGATTTCTTCAAGGTGCAAAAGTATCCGAAAATCACTTTCACTTCGACCAAGATTCAGACCCCGACGGGGAAACCGGAGGAACTGTTGATCACCGGTGACTTGGAGATCGTCGGCACAAAGAAGCAGATTCGCTTTCCCGCCACGGTGGCGAGCGGTCGTGGCTTATTCCACTTGAAAGCCGAGTTCAAGCTGAATCGACAGGACATTGGAATCACTTATCAACCCGCTCAGGGCAGCATCGACGACGAGGTGTCGATCAGCGTGGAAGTTGGTCAAGAGATTCCGGCATCCAAATAGGGCCTCATGGTCATTGATTGGCAGTTGATTCGTGACGGCCTGACGGTCGAGACGGTCGGCTACGGCGTGGTGATGCCCGCGTTCATCACGTTTGGCATCATCGCGGCGACGCATCGGTGGCTCCGCGACTCGAGCGAAGCGCATGGGTTGGCGAGTGCGTCGGCCTTGGCCCTCGCTGTTTTCGCAGGCTACTTCGCATTGAAACTGGGGCCGCTCTGGGTCCGTGAATTGGGGAACAAATGGCTGCCCCATCTGGCGTGGTTGGCGGTCCCCGCGGGGTGGTACGCCGGTCGTCGGCAGGAGGCCCCCGCCGTCGGCGGAGCGATGGCGGTCACGGCTGTGGCGGCCGCTGTCCCGTTGGAATCTTACTCCGTCGTGATGCAGATGTTCTGGGCCACGGTGCTCGGCTACGCATCTTGGGTCTCGGCGATGTCGCTGATGTACGCTCGTCTGCCCAGCGTGCTGAGGACGTTCGCCATGACGATGACCGGCACGATCGCGAGTTTGATCTTGTTTGCAGCAGGTCTATCACGCATGACGCAGATTGCCGCGTTGCTGGTCTCGATCAGTATTGGCGCCACGGTCGCATTGATCGTTTTCGGTGATCCGGGAAATCGATATGTCCGAGGCTTAGCTCCAGGTTTCTCGGTGCTCCTGACTGGGCTGATGTTTTGCGGCTACCTGGGGCAGGGGGCGCAGCTTCCGCCTTCTTGCTACGCGTTGGTCGCTTTAGCGCCGACAGCTCTGCTGGTGTCCCGAATGGCGGCAACTTCCGCGCCGTGGTGGTACGGAGGCATCCCGGCGATGCTGGCGCTGATCGGGCTGCTGTCCGCGGCGATGACCCGGCTCATATTCTCGTCCTGAGGTCTGCCGAAGGTTGTCCGTCGGACGGGAGATCGAGCGCTCTTTGGGGCTTCGGGGTTCAGCCTGCGAACGAGATCGACTCACGGATGTGTCTGTTTTGGAACGGAAAAGGAAGTCGAATCGGATCCGTTTCCTACATCCATAGGATGAGACGTAATTGGGCGAGTCGGATCGTCCGAGCGAATCCAACACAAGGGGAGGTTCTATGGCGGCGGCAAATCCGAACGTACCAGCGGCAGTGGCAAGTGGCATCATCTGCCTGATGCTCGGCGCGGCGGGGGGATATTTCGGAAACGAGATTTATCGCACTCGTCGTCCCGCCGATGGCTCGGCGGACAATCCGCAACCGATGCTGGGCGAAGATGCCAGTAAGCGTCCTCCGGGTGCTGGCGGGATGGGTGGTCCTCCCGGCCCGCCGATGGGGGGACCGGGTGCCCCCGGGGGCATGGGTGGCGGTCCCGGAGGGGGGATGGGGATGATGATGGGCGGTATGGGCGGTGGTCGCGGAATGCAAGGCCCTCCTGTCCGCTCTCAGTTGGCGAACCTCGTCGGCAAACTCGACGCCCTGACGAACAAAGACAAGCCCCTTCTGATCGAGTTGTCGCCCGAGCAAAAACAAAAAATTCAGGAGCATTTGGCTGGCCTCGCCGATCTGCAAGAGGTCAGCGATGACGATGCCAAAAAACGTCTCGACGCGCTGTTGGAACTCCTCAAGGACAACCGCGAAAAGCTGGAAGCAGTTGGGTATCGTTGGCCGGGAGCTGGCGGAGCGGGCGGAGGAGGTTTCGGTGCCGGTGCTGGAGGCGGATTGGGTAGCGGGCGGCCCGGCGCTAATCAGCCCGCGAATCCCTTCAAAGACGATCCCAACGTCGTCAAAGCCCTCAAGTCCTTGCAATCGACGCTGACCAAAGGCAATTGATCCCAGCGACAACCCGCCCACCTTCACGATCGGCCCCCGATGAGCGGGGCCGATCTTTCTCACATCAAGACGGCTCGTTTCCCGTCCCTCCTCGAGTCTTATCGGGGCGTCATTGATTGAATTTGTGAACTATGTTTGAGGGAAGAACTGGCGAAAGCTGGTGATGTCTGCGTTTGGGGAAGCCGCTCCATCCAACCGCTGATTCATGGATCAACAATCGCCATTGCCAACTACGGCACCGAGTCGCGTCGAGAGGACGAGTTCTTCGCCCACGGCCGACGAAGCGCAGACAATTCAAATTTCTTCAGAGGGTCGAGTTTCATCCTCATCGCCGTTGGAAGCTCTCCGTGCACGGTGCATTGGGCCGTACGTCATTGAACAAGTTGTCAGCCACGGCGGCATGGGCATCGTCTACAAAGCCTATGACACACGGCTCAAGCGGTCGGTGGCCCTCAAAATGGTTCTTTCGGATGGCCGACCCGACGCCTCAGCGGTGGCTCGCTTTCGCAGCGAAGCCGAGGCTATCGCTCTGTTGCAGCACCCGAACATCGTCCAGATTTACGAAGTCGGCGAATACGAGGGCAAACCGTACTTGGCCCTGGAGTTTGTCGATGGCCCGAATCTGCAACAACTTGCCGTCGAACGCCCCCTGACTTTTCGTGAATCGGCTCATCTTGTGCGGACCCTGTGTCAGGCAATTGATTTTGCCCATCATCGCGGGATCGTGCATTGCGACTTGAAGCCCGGCAACATCTTGATGGCTTCGGAGAACGTGCCGAAAGTCGCCGACTTCGGATTAGCTCGCCTTCGCGATCCACAACACGGGCCAAATAAGCAGGGCGAGGTTTTGGGCACGCCGAACTACATGGCTCCCGAGCAAGCGGAAGGCGACCCCAAACGGATCGGACCCGCCGTGGACATCTATGCCCTGGGAGCGATCCTCTACGAACTACTCACCGGTCGACCGCCCTTCGACGGCACCCCTCCTCTGGAAACTTTGCTGCGTGTCCGCTTGGGGCAGCCGATCCGACCCCGCGATGTGAATCGCAACGTGCCGCGAGACCTCGAAGCGATTTGCCTGAAATGCCTGGCGAAAGACCCGTCCGACCGTTACGAGACTGCTCGCGACCTGGCCGATGATCTCCGTCGATTCGTGGAGTGCCGACCCGTTGCGGCCCGGCCTCCTCGCGGTCCCGAGCGCCTCTGGAAATGGATACGGCGAAATCCCATCGTTGCAGCCCTCCTGAGCATCTTGGCTGCGTCGCTCGTCATTTTTCAAACTATCGTCTTCATGCAGTGGCAAAAGCAACAACGAACGGCGGAGGAGCTGGAACGACGGCTAATGGATTTAAAACGTGCCCAGACAGATCTTGATGCCCAACGGTCGGCTGCTCGTCAGTCTCGACAGGCCGCCGACGAATCTCGCCTTCGCGCCGAGTGGTCGTTATACCGTTCGCAACTTGCGGAGGCAGAACGAGAGTTCAGCAGCTACTCGGCTGATCGAGCACGGCGCGTCCTCGAACGATGCGCCGCTGAATTCCGCTCTTGGGAATGGCATTACTTACGCCAACGCATCGAGGGCACCCCGTTGACTCATTCGCTGAGGCCGGGTCACCTCAGTGCCTTCGCCTTTTTGCCCCGTGCTGATGAATATGTTCTCGTGAACGCCGATGGCCGAATCGTTCGATTCAACGCGTCAACCGGAAAGGAACAGTCCGCGACGAGGCTCCCGTGGCCTGATCCAGAACAATTCCTCCATCTGTACGTCATGGCCAAGGTCGTCCCTGCCCACGATCGCATGATTGCCGGCGTCGTGACCCAAGATCGCGAGTCGGGC
>CAKZUU010000346.1 GCA_937922175.1 uncultured Gemmataceae bacterium | reverse complement strand
CATCCGTCGGGCCCATGATCGCTCGAACCACACTGACGGCCTCTCGCCCCTCCAGGCAAACCGCGACGGTTGGCCCCGATGTCAGGAAGCTCAGCAGATTCTCGTAAAAGGGCTTCCCTTCGTGAACAGCGTAATGTCGGGCTGCCAACGATCGATCCGCTTGGACCAACTTCATCCCGACCAGGCGCAGCCCCTTGTGCTCAAACCGCTGCAAGATCGTCCCGACCAGCCGTCGATGAACGGCGTCCGGCTTCAGTAAAACCAATGTGCGTTGCATTCGCGATCTCGGGAGTCTGATGAACCGGCGACGAACAAAGAAAGGTTACAAATCTCGGTCAGACCGCCCAGGGGATGCGAGCAGCTATTTCAAGGCGATGCGTTCAAGAAACTCGGCGTTGGTCTTGAATTTCGCTAATTGTCCGATGAGCGCCTCCATTGCCTCGACGGGTTTCATCTGCACGAGCATGCGACGGAGCAAGGTGACGCGGCGAAGAGTTTCGGGGGGGAGCAACCGCTCCTCTTTCCGCGTGCCCGATTGGCTGATGTCCATCGCCGGGAAAATTCGGCGGTCGGCCAACTTGCGATCGAGAACCAACTCCATGTTCCCCGTGCCCTTGAACTCTTCAAAGATCAAGTCATCCATTCGGCTGCCCGTGTCAATCAAGCAGGTTCCTAGGATGGTCAGCGATCCCCCTTCATCGAAGGCCCGTGCGCTGCCGAACAACCGTTTGGGGACATCCAGTGCCCGGATATCGACCCCCCCCGACATGATTCGACCGCTATTGACCCCTTTGTTGTAGGCTCGGGCCAACCGCGTCAAGCTATCGAGCAGGACGAACACATCGCGGCCATGCTCCGCAAGACGCTTAGCACGCTCGATCGTCAATTCCGCCACCCGGACATGGGCATGTGCGTCGCGGTCCGAACTCGAAGCAATCACTTCGCCCCGAACGGTGCGGCGGAATTCCGTGACCTCCTCGGGCCGTTCATCGATCAACAGCAGCATCAAATGGATTTGGGGATAATTGGTCGAGACGGCCTCGGCGATGTGCTGCAATAGCACGGTTTTGCCCGTGCGAGGTGGGGCGACGATCAATCCACGCTGACCCATTCCAATCGGGGTGAGGAGATCCATGACCCGGGTTGTCAATCGTTCAGGCGTGGTCTCCAAGACGATCGGGCGGTAGGGGTCAATCGGGGTGAGGTCATCGAAGTTTCGCCTTAAAAACTGGGCGGGGTCGGCGTCCTCGATCCGCTCCACGGTCGTCAGGCGGGGCCCGGTGCCCCGCACCGCGGCCTCGATCGGGCCGGCCACCAGCATCCCCTCGCGCAAAGCATGTCGTTGGATCAGCGGGGCCGGCACAAACGCGTCGCCGGGCTGGGCGGCGTAGTACCTCGCGGGATTTCGCAGGAAACCAAATCCTTTGGGGTGCAGTTCCAACACACCTTGGGTCGAGGTCGCCTTTTCCGTCATCATGAACAGACCTTTTCCGAGCCTTCAATGCCGACGTAACGTGCGAGACTGTTCCGGCGAGCATTCATCGGATTGGAACGGTTGAGCCTTCACTTAGGCAATGTCAGCACGCGGTGAACATGCGATATTGGAGCCGAAGAAAAGCCGACTGAGATCCCATCTCGCAGATTTCCAGCCGTCTTGGCTGCGATCACCGTGGCAGGCTTACACAATCTCTACGCAATGATGCGATTCTTGTCAAGCAGTCCTGTTCATTTTCCATACCCGTCGGCCCGCCGGCGGCGGCCCCGTCTCAAACCTTTCGGAATCCGGTGACGATCTCAAACGTCCCATCGGGCAAGGGAATCTCCTCGTAATCGTCGAACAAGTTCGGAGCCTCCTTTTTCATCAGTCGCAGCCAGGTGTTCGCCAGCTTGCGGATTTCCGTCTCCGCAGCGCGGGAGCCTCGCTGTTCCAGAAAGTGGCGAATCGCTCGCGCGTTGGCCGTCACGAAAATTTTCGTCTCGGTCGCGTTGGGAAGCACGCTCCGAGCCGCTTGCCGGGCGGCTTTCCTTCGGGCCGTGCGGTCCGGTTCGTCCGAGAACTTGACTTGCAGCTTCTCGGCGAGAAGCTGGTAGGCTCGATGGCATTGCGCCACGGCGTCCTGCCAGATGCGATGTAATTCCGGGTCATCGGCAATGACATCCGGTTCAACGTATTCGGCGATACTTTCGTCGACATAGCGCTGGCTCAGCTGCGAATAGCCGAAGCCCGCGCGATGCCGGACGAGTTCGTGGGTCAAGGAGCGGGAGACGCCGGTGATGAGAAAATTCCAGACGGCGTGCTCCAGGACGCTCCCGTGACCGACTTCTTTGATATGGCCGAGGTAAACGGAATTGCCGCCGGGCCGGGGGCGTGCGAAGGACATATAGCAAACGCGCCCCGCGACCTCGCATAAGACTTCCGCTGCGACATCCGTATCCGTTTGCCACGTCACGCCGTGATCGCGGAGAAAGCGATCCAGCTCGCCTTGGTCCAGCATTTGTCGACCAAGAAGGTAAATCGTCGGCTCACGGAGGATTCTCATGGTCCGAGAGAGTTCATCGTGCATCAGCATCAGCCTCGGACAAACGATCGTCGAGCGGAGAAGGTCAGCGACGGCAATTGTTATGGAACGCCGCTTGAAAAGCAACGCGCTGTTTCAATCGCGCCGCGTCGGCCGCGACCGGCTGCGGTCACCCGCCTGTCGCAGGCTTTCAACCTCCTGCCGGGTCAATCGCCGGGCGCGGCCGAGCGGCAACTTGCCCAGATGGACGGGACCGATTGCGATCCGTCGAAGGGTCATGACCTTGTGACCCAGCCGGGCAAGCATCCGACGGATTTCGCGGTTCTTCCCCTCGCTCAAGACGATCCGCAACCAACAGCTGTCACCCTGCTTTTTCAATCGTTTTACATCTTTGGCCCGGACGCGCCCCTCGGCCAAATACACGCCCTGGATCAGTCGTCGCAAGTCGGCGGGGGACGGATGACCCGCGACCTGCACCAAGTAGGTTTTCTCGACCCCGTAACGGGGGTGCATTAGCCGGTACGCCCAAGCGCCGTCGTTCGTCAGGATCAGCAATCCTTCGCTGCTCTCGTCCAAGCGTCCGACGGTGTAGACTCGCTGCTCGACCTGGGGCAACAAGTCGATGGCCCGGGGCCGACCCGCGGGATCGTCATTGGTGCAAACGTAGCCGCGAGGCTTGTTGGCCATCCAATAGGTGAGTTTCTCGCATTTGATGGGCACGTCATCGACGCAGATGCGTTGTCGGGAGGGATCCACCCGACAGCCCAGTTCACGAACCGTCTGGCCGTCGACCGAGACTCGGCCGGCCACGATGATTTCGTCGCAGAATCGGCGAGAACCGACCCCCGCGTGTGCCAATACCTTGTTCAAACGTTCCATGAACTCCTCATTGCCGAAACTCCTCATTCATTGCCGACCTGTCGGCATCCCTCCGTGAAAGCGCGGCGGGTGTTGAGTTGAGCCCTTGGCTCGGGAAATTGTACAGTTTGGCCGTGTCGCGTTGACTTGGTCCGCCTCGACAGGATTCGTCCCAGGGCCATCCGGGTGCTCCTCGGAGTCGCGTCGATGTCCTCTTTCCCCGAGAGGTGAAGACGTTATAATACCCCATTCCCATGACAGAAGAAATTCATACGCTGATGGGAGAAGGGTCGAAACAGGAGGGGAGATAGTGTGGGCCTTGGCGGACGTGCCATTTTATGTGCACCTGCTGAACACGTTCGTGCTGCTGTTGGGACTGTTTCTGATTTTGGTCGTGCTCATCCAGCGGGGCAAAGGAGGCGGATTGGCTGGGGCATTCGGCGGTGCCGGAGGATATAGCCCCTTTGGCTCCCGTGCGGGCGATGCTTTCACCCGATTCACCTTGATCGTCGCGGCCATTTGGGCGCTGGCGATTATGGTGGAGGTCAAGCTCGTGCAACGGGTGGGTGCCAGTCAGACCATCCTCAAGCGAGAGTAAGGTTCGTCCGGACGCAGGGTCAGCTCTTGGCCGCGAGGCAACCGTGCTGTTGAGCATGACAGGTTACGGCGAGGCACGTGGGCAGAATGAGGCCTTCGACGTGCAAGTCGAGATTCGGGCTGTCAACAACCGCTTTCTCAAAATCGCCGTCCGAGCCCCCGAACCTTTCAACAGCTTCGAGTTGGAATTGGAGCGGTTGATCCGCAAGACCATCCGCCGAGGTTCGCTGACTGTGCAAATTCGGGTCGACCGCTGGGAGGGGCAGCGCGGCACGGTACTGAATCTCGATCTGTTGAAAAGTTACATCGGGCAGGTCCGCGATTTGGGTCAGCGCTTGGGTTTGGACGTCGCCGCAGTTTCCGCGATGATTGGACAGGCCTTGCACCTTCCGGGTGTTGCCCCCGAGGGCGATTCGATCGGGGAGAGATCGGTGACCAACTGGTCGGTGCTCGAGCCGATTGTGGCCCAAGCGGTCGATCGGCTGCAAGAGATGCGGCGAGAAGAAGGCCGACGGATGGCCGAGGAACTTCTCGCCTTGCGGGGACGAATCGCGTTTGACCTGCAATTCATCCGCGAGCGGGCGCCGCAGGTAATCGCTGACTATCGCGCACGCCTGCAGGAACGAATTCGGGAGGTTTTGACGCAAAATCAAGTGGAATGGGAGGCTCCGGAACTGTTGAAGGAGGTGGCCGTCTTCGCGGATCGCTGCGACATTTCGGAAGAGCTGGTTCGGATGGAGAGTCATCTGGACCAATTCCGCGACGTCATCGAGACGGAGATCGATAGCCCGGGGCGGAAGTTGGAGTTTCTCGTGCAGGAGATGACCCGCGAGACGAACACCATCGGTTCAAAAGCGAGTGATCGTCAGATCGCCCGGCATGTGGTCGAAATCAAGGCGAACCTGGAACGAATCAGAGAATTGATCCAAAACGTGGAATAAGCTCGATATTGCCGTGGGCGTCATCGCCGTGGGTCCACTGTTTATTATCTCTGGCCCGAGCGGAAGTGGGAAGTCAACGATCGTTGCCCGTCTGCTCGCCATGCAGGACTTGCGGTTGCGGCAGTCGATCTCGGCGACGACGAGACCACCCCGCGAGGCGGAGCGTCATGGACAGCATTACTTTTTCGTCTCCGAGGATGAATTTCGCTCGATGATCGAGCGGAATGAGTTTTTGGAGTGGGCTGAAGTTCATGGTCAGAGGTACGGGACGATCCGCCGGGTAGTGGACGAGTGGCGGAGTCAGGGCTGGGGCGTGGTTTTGGTGATCGACGTCCAAGGGGCCCAGAGGGTTCGACAGATCTGCCCCGATGCCGTGACGATTTTCGTCAGAACTTCGTCCCCGACGATTTTGGAGCAACGGCTACGCAACCGAGGGAGCGAGTCAGAGTCCGCGATCCAACGTCGACTCGTGAATGCCCAAGGTGAATTGGCTCGTGCATCGGAATTCGACTATCAGGTGCTGAATGATGATTTGGATCGAGCGGTCGCCGAGATCCGCTCGATCATCTTGGCCCAGATAACGGAGGACGCCAAGCATGCTTGATGAACTGAAAGAAGAGGCGATTGTCAACAAAGTGGGGGGACGGTTCAAACTGTCCACTTTGATTCAAAAACGCCTCATCGCGTTGAACACCGGAGCGCGACCCTTGGTCGACATGCGGACCAATGACAAGATGGCGATTGTCATCGCGGAAATCATTCAAGACAAAATCTATCTCGACGTGAACAATGAAGTCCGTGTTCGCTCGCAGACGGCCCAAGAGACAATCCGCGACGCCATTTTCAACAGCAACACGGATTGATAGGCTCGCCATCCGCAGGGGCGTCGCGACTGTGGATTTGCGATCGTGGATCGGGACTTAAATGTCCCACAATCCACGATCATTTCTCCGACGAACTTTTTCAATGTCCTCGGTCGTCAACTCGCTTTGAAATGTTAACTCGCTGAGGTCCAACTCCTTGAGAGGCGGCGCGATCGGCTCGGCAGTCGGCAACGCCGGGTCCGTCCGCTTCTTGGCCCGCAGTTGCAATTTGATCGGGATTTCTCGAAACGGAGAGTGATCGCGCAGGTATTTGAGAAGGTATCGCTGATACGAGGCATCAAATAATTCCGGCCCATTCGTAAATAATACGATGGTCGGCGGATTCGCGGCGGCTTGGGTGGCATAATAGATCTTGCCATGACGGTTTTGTCGTAGCGGTGGCGGCTGAGCCTGATAGGCTGATTGAATCAGTCGATTCAGGTCACCCGTGCTGAGACGAGCACTTGCTTGCTTGAAAAGGTGCTGAGCGAGATTCAACAATCGCCAGACGTTCTTGCTTTTTTTTGCCGTGATAAAGGCCATCGGCACATAGTCGAGCATCGGGAACATCGCTCGCATGTAATCCGCGTACTGTTCCGTCGTGAGCTGATCTTTGGCAAGGTCCCATTTGTTGATGACGAAAATTGCCGGCTTGTATTGCTCAATGATGTATTCGGACAATTGTTTATCGACCTTGCTGACGCGCAGACGAGCATCGAAGAAAAGCAAGACGACGTCGGCCCGGCGAATGGAGCGTTCGGCACGAGTCAAGCTGTAGAATTCGATGTCGCCCGAGATACTGCGGCGACGGCGAACTCCCGCCGTGTCGATCGCCACGAACACTTTGCCATCTCTCTCGAATCGGACATCCACGCTGTCTCGGGTCGTGCCGGCGACCTCGCTGACGATCATCCGCTCGGTTTGGGCCAGGGCGTTGATGAAGGTGCTTTTCCCGGTGTTTCGCCGGCCGACGATGGCCAATTTCATCTCCACGGGCGGAGGGGCCGCCTCACCAGGGGACATCGGCAACGCGGCGATGATGGCGTCCAGCAGCTCCTCTTTGTGGCGTCGCTGTTCGGCGCTGAACGGCAAAGGTGCTCCTCGACCCAACGAGTAGAATTCGACACCCCGCGCCTCCAACTCGGGCACATCGCACTTATTTGCCACCAAAATCACCGGCTTTCCCACCGAGCGTAACCGTCGATTGACTTCTTCGTCGAGTGGCACAACTCCAGTGCGGATGTCCACAACGAACAAAATGAGGTCGGCCTGGTCGATGGCGATTTGGATTTGTCGCTCGACCTCGGCCGTGAGGTCATCGTGGTCTTCGATCCCGATGCCCCCCGTATCGACCAACTCGAAGAAACGACCTTTGGCCTCGATGATCGTCGCGACCCGGTCGCGAGTGACACCCGCGGTGGGGTCGACGATGCTGATTCGTTTGCCCGCCAGGCAATTCAGCAACGACGATTTGCCCACATTGGGCCGACCCACGATCACGACGACTGGCAAGCGCATTGGTGGCTCCCACGAGGACGTGACAAAGTCGGTGCGGTCCGTCACGGAACCCCGATCCCGATCTCCGACTCCTGGTGTCGAGTGCTTGCGGCTCGGTGTGCCCTCGACGCCGATCGCGCGGCCCCGTGCTGAATGTCACGATGACGAATCCGAATTTTGCAATAAATGGCCGAGCTTGTCACGCTTGGTTTCCAGGTAGCGGCGATTATGATCATTTGGCGGGATGACCAGCGGTACTCGTTCGACAATTCTCAAATCGTGCCCTTCCAGTCCGATCACTTTCCGCGGGTTGTTGGTCAGCAGGCGAATCTGACGAACGCCGAGGTCGAATAATATTTGCGCCCCGATTCCATATTCGCGAAGGTCCGGCGGGAAGCCGAGACGTCGATTCGCCTCGACGGTGTCGAGTTTTTGTTCGCGTTGGAGTTTGTACGCCCTCAGTTTCGACATCAAACCGATGCCACGTCCTTCCTGTCGCATGTACAAAAGGACTCCTCGGCCCTCCTGGGCGATGCACTGCATGGCCCGTTGAAGTTGTTGGCCGCAATCGCACAAGGCGCTGTGCAGCACGTCGCCGGTGAGACATTCGCTATGAACACGGACAAGAACCGGCTCGGTCTGAACGGGGACGACACCATTCTGGGCGATGCCGATGCCTCCGAGCGTGAGGGCGAGGTGAGGCTCGGGATCGACGATCGAGGT
>CAKZUU010000345.1 GCA_937922175.1 uncultured Gemmataceae bacterium | reverse complement strand
TATCTGCCCGACACGCCGGAAGACGATCAACGGACGCCTCCTCGTGTCTCGCATCGTACATGGATGGGCGCCACGTTCTGTATTGTCCTGCTCCTCGTGATCTTGATCACGAACGTACCACTGCGCGGCCTGTGGTCCGTCGTCGTGATCGTGATGATCGTCTTGCTCTCGGTGATTTTCGCCCTTGCGGGCTGGTGGGACGACATCTTCGAGGCCTTGGGCGGTCTGCACATCTACATTGGCATGGCGGGATACCTTTTCGTCTCGACCGTGCTGTTTATCCTGTGGCTCATTAGTTTCTTGATTTTCGACCGGCAGACCTACGTCATCTTTGAGCCAAGCCAGATGCGAGTCTGCGAAGAGGTCGGTTCGGGCGAAAAATCCTACGACACGATCGGTATGTCGATCGAAAAGCACCGAGATGACCTCTTCCGACACTGGGTCTTGGGTCTCGGTTCGGGCGATATGACGATTCGAACGTCAGGCGCCAACGCTCATCAGTTCACACTGAACAACGTTCTTTTCATCGGCACAAAGCTGGACCGTATCGAGGATCTCCAGCGGACCAAACAGATGATTTGATCCCTAGCGGGATGTCCCCGTCATTGCAGACATGTAAATCAACTGCCCCAAGATCGGTATCTCGGGGCGGCACCTTTCATTTCTCGTCCAAAGGAACTTTGACGCGCTGAACGAAGTGGGTCGTTTTTTTGTCATTGGTCAATCGCTCCGCATGAGCTCGTGCCTCGGCCTCTTGCGGAAACGGATACGTCGCGACCTGCACATTGGAGTTGTTGAAAACTCCCCAGACGACCTTCAAGCGAGTCTGCCGAGCCGCTTTGGATCGGACTTTCTCTTTGCCCTCCTTAGCAGTCTTGGCTAATTTTTTCAGGCTCTTTTTCTTTCGGGACGGACCCTCATCCTCGTCAAATTCTTCGTCCTCATTTTCGTCGCCTTCCTCGGCGGATTCCTCGTCCTCTTCATCCTCTTCCTCATTCGATAATTCGTCTTCCTCGTCCCGACGATCTTCCTCATCATCGTAAGGGGCGCGTTCCTCGAGGCGGTTGCGAGTTCGCTTTCTTGCCATTCCTGCTTCCTCTGACGGTCAGAAATCCTAGGTGACGACGGTGACGAGAGGGTAGATTAGGACAATTTGGTCGGTCTCGCAAGATTGGGTTTTCCCTGTTGTTGACGCCCGTCGAGGGGAAACCCAACTCCGGATGCCGACGGCGGCAAGACAACTCGCCGGTCCTGGGCCAAGCGGTCCGGGTCTGGTCTGGATGGAGGCGCCAGGATATGATGGGGCTGAATTGCCAGAGCGGATGAACCTCGGACGAGAACGAATCGATTGGTCATGCGCATCATCATGGCATCGAAGCCGGTCGCCGACGCGCGAACGGAACAGGAGATGCTGACCCGCTTGCGAAACGGCGATCGCTCGGTGATGAACGAGTTATTCGTCAGGCACCGCGCTGCTTGTTATCGCGTCGCCTATCGACTGTTGGGGAACGAGGCCGACGCATTAGACGCCGTGCAAAACGCCTTCATCAAGGCGTTCACCCACGTCGATGCCTTCGAGGGTCGAAGCTCGTTCAAAACCTGGCTATTACGCGTCGTCAGCAATGCTGCCTTGGATCTTGGTCGGCAGCGCGGCCGACGAGAGGAACGCGGGCTGATCGATGTGTTGGATCAGGTCAATGAAGTGTCGTCTCACCAAGGCGATCCGGGCGTTCAGTTGGATCGTGATGACTTACGTTCGTTGCTCGACCAAGCCCTGAAGCAACTGTCAGAAGCGCAACGTCGCACCTTCGTGCTGCACGTGGACGGAGGATTATCCTATCGCGAGTTGGCGGAGGTTCTGGACGTGTCGATCGGTACCGTCATGAGCCGGCTTTTCTATGCTCGTCGCAAGCTGCGGGCGTTCCTTGCAGATAGGTGGCCTCGATGAATCCAACAGATGACAACGATTTCGCCTGGCCGGAAATTCTGGCGGCATTCGCGGACGGCGAGTTGGATGCCTCGACCGCTGACATGGTCCGGCGACGAATTCGGGAAGACAAGATGGCTCAGGTTGAGTTGGAGGGACAATTGGCGTTCTCGGCCTGCCATCAGATTGCGTGGCAGAGGGTGCAACCTGAGTTGCCGCAAGAACGACAATGGACGGCCCTTTGGCGAGCGATCGATCGGGAGCTATCGACCGCAGCCGTTGCGAATCGCGATCGTCGTCGAACACCCTGGTTTCGTCGGGGCCTTTTGGGTCTCCTCATCACGGTGCCGACAACCGTTGTGGCTGCGGCTGTGATGGCCGTTTGCCTCCCCCACTCCCCGCCGCCCATGCCAACAGACGGGTGGTCATCAGAAATGGTGGCGGAAGTGTTTCGAGCGGCCGAGATGACCGACATTCACCTTTTGAGCGTTCGCGACGCAGATGTGGCGCAGTTCGTCGTCGGAGTAGCTCCCCTTGAGACGGACCTGCCATTGGTCAACAGCCAAGACGTGCGGTTGGAGGAGGCACCCGTTACTTGGGATCCGGTCGAGAGCGGGCTGAAACCGGATGAGGCCGGCGCCCCGCTGATTTTGACGCCCAGCGTTCGATCTCGCTGACGCCGGGACGGTTTTTTCGTTGAGCGAAATCGTGAACCAAGCGCTCATTTGGGTTTCTGTCACCTTGTGGACCTGTCCTCCGGCGGTGGAGGAGGCGGTGGAGGTCCGCGTGGTAGCGATCCTCGCTACGACCGAACACGATCGGGTGGATCCACGCCTGAAGGAACTTGCCGAGCAGATCCGCCGAAAACACCCACAATGGACGGGATTCGAGATCTTTCGTCAGAGCAAAGACAAACTGAAAAGAGGTGTTGCGGTGAAATTCCGCCTCGTCGGCGACACGACGGCGGAAGTGATGTGGAATGGTTTCGACGCCGAGGGTCGAACGATCTTGAAAGTCACGCTGCCGACGCTTGACGAATTCACCTACAGTTGCACTTGTACGAAGTTTTTGCCGGTGGTCACGCATTACGAAACAACACAGGGGAAGCGACTCATCGTCGCTCTCAACGTGCAGCCTTGCGAGAAGCCTGCCAATAACGAGCCGAACGATTAATCCCGCGGCTTACTTACTTCCCTCGGCGGCAATCAGACCGATACCGCGGAATTCGTTTGTCTCTCGCCAGTAATAAATGGTCCGCCCGCGAACGGTCATGGGTTCTCGGCCCCGTCCTTCAGTGTATTGCAGCGTTACCGGATTGCCCTCTTCCGAATCGAAAATGACTAATTGTTTTTTCGATTCGTCGTATTTGATGGTATCAGCTTGACCCAAGAACTCCCGGGCGTCGATTTCGGCTTTTCCTTGCGCGAGCATCGTGAGTTGTCGCTTGCTGCCGGCGGCCACGAGCGCCACCTCCAAGGTCCGGCAACGAAGTGTCAACATCCCAGGTTCCCGTGCGTGGGGATGGATCTCGGCATCGGGGTCGTCCGTGGCTATATGAGAAGTCGTGACCGAGTCGGTAAACGTGATCGTCTGCGCCTTGTGATTCGCGCGAAGTGCTCGGCGAAACCAAACGTGGATGACTCGCCCTCCGAAGGACGGACTGTCAAGCGACTTGATGGGAGTTGTTTGCATCATCGAGGTACGGCGCGATGGTTCCTGGCGATGGAACAACCGGAATTCACCGCCCCGTCCGTCTTCGCCTTGAGCGATCAATTCACCGGAGTCGTTATCGAAGACGACCTCAGCGGCGCGAATCTGCTGCCTTCGTTGCAATTGACCTCCTTGGAATAGTTGGCCGAAGACCTCGACCGGAACATCCTTACCGGCGTCGGCGCCCGGATGACAAACGACTTTACGGATTCTCGGTTTGTCGGTCGGCGGGAGAGCGCCGCTCGAGACTTGGGGCTGCCAACTGCTCAACGACACGACGCGATCGAGGTACACGTCGAGTCGCCGACAGGTCACCTGGTTGATTTCATGTTCGAGATGGAGGTCACCACGTTGGCGCGTCTCTTGTTTTGCTCGAACTTCACCGTCAAAACTGATGCGGTTGCCGCGAAACTCCAGCATCC
>CAKZUU010000344.1 GCA_937922175.1 uncultured Gemmataceae bacterium | reverse complement strand
GTGCGATTGGTCCGAACGCCCCTGGCGCGTCGCGCGTCGGATCACCTTCCGCTCGTGGTCGACCTGCAACTACCCGGTTGAATCGAGTGGATGCGCTCGGCAGGTATCCCGCGTCGGTGCTTCTTCGCCTCCTCTCTCGCTTGGAACTCATGACGGAGCGCGGAGGCTCAACCACAAGCCCGGCACGACGGCTGCCATGGCCACCCCGAGAACGACGACCCATTGTCGAATCGCCAAAGGGATCAACACAAAAAAGTCGGCGAGTCCGGGCGTATACATGACGAGAAGATAGATGACAATTGCTATTCCGCACCACAGGAGCACTCGCTTCTGGCAGCCGCTGATCAGGACAGCGTGCACCAGACCGCAGATGATCAACAAGGTCAGCAGCAAGGATCGACGAGTCGCCGAATCCGCTCCCCAACCCGCGGCCGTAACCCAAACGCCTATCGCGCTCAACCCGACTGCAAGCCCGACGATCACGGCGAACGGCCCTGCTTCAGCCAGCAAACTGCTGTGCCGAGACACGATCCCGCTCGGGCGGTCCCAGATGATTAAGAAGGCTGGGATGCCGATGGTCAACGCATTAAGCAAGGTGACTTGTTGCGGCAAATAGGGAAACTCGTGATCCAGGAGGGTGAATCCCGCCAAAATCAACAATAGAGTGAACACATTTTTCGTGAGGAACAGCTTGGCCGCTTTTCGGACGTTATGAACGATGGTGCGACCCTCACGCAGGGCCAAAGGCAACAAACGGAAGTCGTCATCAGCGAGAATGAAATCCGCCAACGTTTTTGCTGCGGACGTTCCGGTACCCATCGCGATTCCCAGATCGGCCTGCTTGAGCACCAGTAAATCGTTGATGCCATCGCCCACCATCCCGACCCGCCGACCTTGTTGCTGCAATTCCCGGACAATTTCCAATTTTTGTCGGGGATCGACCCGGCCGAAAACGGCTGTCCGCCGAATCAATTCGCTTCGGTTGTCGCCCGCGGTCAATTGGTCACCCGTTACAGGCGGGGCTTCGGGGAACAGATGGCGGATCGGTCTCACGGTCGCCCAAACCGTTTCGGGGTGATCGCCGGAGATAATCTTGAACTCGATCCCCTGGACGGCTAAATCGCTCAGCACTTTCGGTGCATCTGCCCGCCATTCGTCGGCCAAAGCGACCAAAGCCACGGGCTGCAACGACGCTGATAAAAATCCCTCGTCACGTCGGGAGATTCGACCGGGCATTTCGACCAATAACAACAGTCGCAAACCTGTGGGCAAAAGCCGTTGCCATGCTTCGATCAGTTCTTCCTTATCGCTCACAAACGGGAGCAACGCTTCGACCGCGCCCAGGATTAAGGTTTTCTCGTGCTGATCGACATGCAACGTCACGGCGCTGTAACGCGATCGCGACCTGAACGCGATCTGCTCGGTCACTTCGACGTCGGCATCGCATCGGTCGACGTCGGCGCGAATCGCCTCGATGGTCTTGTTCACATCCACTGTTGACCAGGCAAATTGTCCCAGCGCACGTAGGGCCTCGCTTTCCCCCCGACCGAGGGCGACCACGCGATCCAACCGAAGCCGGCCGGTCGTGAGCGTACCGGTCTTGTCCAGGCACAGGGTGTCCAGCGTGGCCATCGTCTCCACGGCGCTCAGCCGTTGTACGATCGCTCCTTGACGGCTGAGTCGCACCGCCCCGAGAGTCAGGACCAAGGTGGTCATCAGTACCAGACCCTGGGGAACCATCGAGGTCACGGTCGCGGCCAACATCCGCCACATGTCATCGGCCGAGATCCGACCCACCAGAGACAATCCGACGTAGACCAAAGTCAGCGCGATGGTGACGATCGTCAGCCACTGGATGATCCGATTCAATTCGCGTTGCAACGGGCTTAAGGAATGGCGATACCGCCGTGCCTCGATGGTCAGCCGTTGGGCAAAAGCTTCACAACCAACACGATCGGCCCGATACATACCTCGCCCGGCGACGCACAGACTGCCGGAGAGCAAGATGTCGCCCGGCATTTTGGCGACCGGATCCGACTCGCCCGTCAGCAACGATTCATCGACTTCGAGATAATGAGCCGTCAACAGGGGGCCATCCGCAACGACCGCCTCTCCCGCTGTCAAGACGAGGAGATCACCCCGCACCACCTCGCCGGCCGCGATCGAGTGACTGGTTCCCTCGCGGAGGACGGTCACTTCGGGTTCGGCGAGCAAAGTCAACTGATCCAAAAGGCGTTTGGCTCGGAGTTCCTGGATCAGGCTGATGGCGGTGTTCACGACGGCCATCCCGCTGACTGCCCAGCCGGCTCGCCAATCGCCCAGGAGGAAAAGGGCGACCGCCGCGGGAACAACCAGGAGGTTGAACAGAGTGAGGAGATTACGGACCAGGATGTCACGATCGGCCGACCACGCCGACATCCGAACACGATTCTGCTCTCCCATCGCGGCCCGACGTTCCGCTTCCTCCCAAGTGAGTCCGGTTGGGGCCGAGTCGGGCAGTCGGTCGGCGGTCATGATCGCCATCTCCGCTTGCCGCGAATCAGAGGTATGGAGACAACAACCATGCCACGCCGTCTCGTAATTTCACGAGCAGTGGGCGATCGTCCAGTTCCGCTCGGATCACGGGGCGGGCTCCTTCAAATCGCCGCGAAACGATTTCGGTCAATTCGGCGGTCAAGGCACGGTCGTAACATTCGACATTGAATTCAAAGTTGAGCCGCAGACTCCGTGTGTCCCAGTTTGCCGAACCAATCAACGCCCACTCGTCATCGACCAGAACCAA
>CAKZUU010000343.1 GCA_937922175.1 uncultured Gemmataceae bacterium | reverse complement strand
GGCGACACGGTCAGCCCGGGGCAAATCCTCATGACCGTCTACGATCCGACGCGGCTGCAAATGGTGGCCAGCGTCCGCGAATCGTTGGCGCTGCGATTGAAGGTCGGGGATCCGGTTCGCGCCAAGCTCGAATCGTTGCAGTACGAATGCACGGCCACGGTCAGTGAAATCGTGCCGGAGGCTCAAGCCGCCAGCCGCTCATTCACCGTGAAAGTGATTGGCCCCTGCCCACCGGGAGTGTACAGCGGCATGTTCGGCCGAATCTTCATCCCCCTGGACGACGAAGAAATCATCGTCGTGCCCCAAGCTGCTGTCGTCCGTGTCGGGCAGTTGGAGATGGTCAATGTCTTCGTCGACGGGCGACTGGAACGGCGTAGCGTGCAGTTAGGACGACGTTGGAACGGCGAAGTCGAAGTCCTCTCGGGTTTGCTGCCTGGGGAGCGCGTGACGCTGCCCCTCACCAAAGGAGCGTCGTCATGAGCATGACCCACGCCAACGAGCACTCCCATCGCGACGACGGGATCCTGTCTGCGATCGTTCGGATCTTCCTCGAGTCGAACCTGTCGTCGATGTTAATCCTTTTCGCGTTGATCGTGGGAGCGGTCGCGCTCTTCGTCACGCCGCGTGAGGAAGATCCGCAGATCATTGTTCCCTTGGCGGACATTTATGTGCAGGCACCGGGTCGATCGGCCGTTGAAGTGGAACAACTCATCGCCACTCCCCTGGAGCGGATCCTCTATCAAATCGACGGCGTGGAATACGTGTACAGCATGTCGCGGGAAAACCAGGCGATCATCACCGTTCGGTTTTATGTCGGCGAAGACCGGGAACGCAGTCTGGTCAAGATTTTCAAGAAGTTGGACGAACACGCCGATCTGGTCCCACCAGGGGTGACGGGTTGGGTCGTGAAACCGGTGGAGATCGACGACGCCCCGATTGTGACGCTGACGCTGACCGGAGCGGACAGCCACACGCTTCGACGCGTGGGGGAAGAAGCCGTGCAGAGGCTCTCGAGCGTCGCCGATGTTTCTCGCGCCTTCGTGATCGGCGGAGAGCCCCGAGTGGTCCGTATCGAACCTGATCCGGATCGTCTGCAGGCGTATGGGCTGAGTTTGCTGGAGCTTCGCCGAGCCTTGGCCGGGGCCAACATCACGATGCCGGCCGGTGATTTCGCTCGGTTGGACACCGTTGCTCGGGTGGATGCTGGCCTGAATCTGTCTCAGGCGTCGCAGCTCAGCGAACTGGTTGTGGGGGTCGATCAAGACCGTCCGGTTTTTCTGACAGACGTCGCCGCTCTGATCGACGGCGCTGATGAGTTGACCAGCTATGTTCGACACGGCTGGGGGCCGGCACAGGGGTTTGCCGCCGAACCCGGTGACCCCAGCACGCTCATCGGCGACGAGCCGCCCTCAAATCCTGACACAGTATCGCTCCCCGCCGTCACCATCGCCATCGCCAAGAAGAAAGGAAGCAACGCGGTGGCAGTGGCCCGAAACGTCTTGGATGCCGCCGTACACTTGCAACGCAACGTTCTTCCCGACAACGTGCAAATGGTCGTCACCCGTAATTACGGCCGCACCGCCGACGAAAAAGTCAACGAATTGATCGAAGCGCTCGCGGTAGCGGTCCTGATCGTCATCGCCCTGTTGACCCTGAGTCTGGGCTGGCGGGCGGCCATCGTCGTCGCGGTCGCGGTCCCGGTCGTGTTCGGCCTGACTCTCGCAGTCAATCTGCTGTTCGGCTACACGATCAACCGCGTGACGCTTTTCGCCTTGATCCTCGCGTTGGGACTGCTGGTCGATGATCCCATCGTCGATGTGGAAAATATCGAACGACACTTTCATCTGCGAAAAAAGGCCTCGCCTCGCATCGTCATGGAGGCGGTGGCTGAAATTCGACCCCCGCTCATCAGTGCCACACTCGCCGTTATTGTCAGCTTTTTACCGATGTTTTTCATCACCGGGATGATGGGCCCGTACATGGCACCGATGGCCCTGATTGTGCCCGTGGCCATGTTCCTCTCGATGGTGGTCGCGTTCACCATCACGCCCTGGTTGAGTTACCGTCTCCTTCGCCACACCGCCGGGTCCGCGACATCCGAGAGTGCGGAAGTCGCCGGTCAGGCACCCGAGGCGCACGAGAGCTATGACCCGGACGAATTGAAGCGAACGCGATTGTATCGCCTGTTCCGTCCCTTGATGGGGCCTCTGATCACTTCCCGCCGCCGAGCTTCGGTCTTCTTGCTGCTCATGACCCTGCTGACGGTGACAGCGATGGGGCTTGCGGCGACCCGCTCCGTGCCGCTCAAGATGCTGCCCTACGACAACAAAAACGAACTGCTGCTGGTCCTGGATGCAGATGAAGGCACCACCTTGGAACGAACGGATGCCGCCGTACGCGAATTTGAGGTATACCTCGCCGGCGTTCCGGAAGTGACCGACTTCATCAGCTACGTGGGCACACCGGGGCCTGTCGATTTCAACGGCCTGGTGCGGCACTATTATCTGCGAGAAGCTCCTCACCTCGCCGAAATTCGTGTGAATCTCGTGGCCAAGAAGCATCGCTCGCAGCAAAGCCACGGGATCGCCTTGCGACTCCGCGACGACCTGACCGCACTGGCCCAAAAGCATCGCCTCGCTCTGAAAATCGTCGAATTGCCACCCGGCCCGCCGGTGTTGGCATCTGTCGTTGCGGAGGTCTACGGCCGACCAGACCATCATTACGATGATCTTCTCGCTGCCTCCCGGATCGTCGCCGAGCGCTTCCGACGGGAGCCGGGTTTGTCCGACGTGGACGACGTGATCGAGACGGCCGCCGCCAAATTTGTCTTCGTCGTCGATCAGGAAAAAGCCGCCCTCGCTGGCGTGAGCGTGGCGGACATCGCCGACACGATTCAGATCGCCTTGGGTGGTGATCGCCAATCGACCCTGCACCAAGAAAGCGAGCGAAATCCATTACGCCTCGTTCTCCGCTTGCCCCGCTGGCAACGATCACATCCGGCCGATCTCGGTTTGCTGCAAGTCAAAGGCTCTCGCGGTCAGCTCGTGCCGCTGGCCGAACTGGGGCGATGGGAAAAAATGCGAACCGATCAGACGATTTATCATAAAAACCTCGAACGGGTGGCTTATGTCTTCGCTGAGACCGCGGGCCGACCACCCGCCGAATGCGTCGTCGATCTCATCGCCGACCAAACCGAGCTTCGTGCGCCAGGCCCTCCGGGCGGGTTCGTCGCTGATGCTCCGGCACGGGTGATTTCCGAACGAACCTATTTCCACAACGGCGGCGGAATTCCCTGGGCCGTTCCCGAGGGAATCCACGTCCGATTTTCCGGCGAGGGCGAATGGAAGATTACCTTAGATGTCTTTCGCGATCTCGGCTTGGCCTTCGGTGCCGCCCTTCTCATGATCTATGTTATCCTCGTAGCTCAAACTCATTCCTTCCTGGTGCCATTGATTGTTATGTTAGCGATTCCGTTGACGGTGTTAGGTGTCATGCCAGGTTTTTATGTACTGAGCGGCCTCTTCGGACAAACAGTCGGTGGATATGCCGATCCCGTCTACTTCACGGCGACGGCCATGATCGGGATGATTGCCTTGTCCGGCATCGTGACCCGTGATTCGATTATCTTGGTCGACTTTATCCAACATTCGGTCAAACGAGGACGAACTCTCTTCGATGCCATCATGGAAAGCCGAATCGTCCGCCTGCGACCAATCCTCCTGACCGCCGGAGCCGCCATGCTCTCCAGCATTCCGATCACGCTGGATCCGATCTTCTCCGGCTTGGGCTGGTCGCTCATTTTCGGCTTGCTCGCCTCGACGCTGTTCACCCTTTTTGTGGTTCCTGTGACCTATTGGTTGATCTTTCTCCGAACGGAGAAAACCACGACAGATTGATTGATCGACACTTCACGATATAATTACAGTTGAGGAAGAGGGAGGTCGGCCCCCATGAGTAAAACAAAAGCGGTGCCCGATGTCGAGCTGACCGATTTGGCGATGTTGGAAAAAGCTGCGGAGTGCCTGAAGACTCTGGCGCACCCCCACCGCTTGCGGATTGTGCAAATGCTCTCGCGGGGCCGATACACTGTCGGGGAGCTCGCCGACGCCTGCGACATCCCCAGCCACATGGCCTCGGAACATTTACGCCTGATGCAGCGCTGCGGATTGTTAGCTTGCGAAAAGGAAGGGAGGCGAGCTTATTACCGGATTCATGAACCGCATTTGATCGAAATCATGCGATGCATCGAGTCTCGATTTAGCAAGATGCCGGTGGAACATCGAACGTGATTCGGAGCCAAAGGGGCGGTGACCATGACGAGTCGCCTTTACGATCACTGTTCCCCAACGTGGCGAGGTCTTCTCATGGAACTGATGTTACCGCTGTTGGTGTTGCTC
>CAKZUU010000342.1 GCA_937922175.1 uncultured Gemmataceae bacterium | reverse complement strand
AGGACCAGAAGAGCCACGAAAGGTCGGCAGGTCATGGTTCATCCTCAAACCGAATCTGGCTTTCATTGTAGATAACGACGCGTCCGCGATGACGGAAAGGTTTGCGTCCGGCGAAACTGCAAACTAAGTTTCTTGGGAGCCTTGGAGTTCACCCGCGCCGTGACCGCGCGCCGAGAAGAAGGTCGGCGGTCGCCCATGATCTCGCAGTGTGCAGGGACACCCAGATGGCCAGTACAAGCGCTTCACGATCGGGACGTCGAGCCGACGGCATGCTAGCCGCCATTCGAGCCGGAGCGCCGGCCGAACCGCTTTGGGGCAATTACCTTGGCTCCGCGATGTCGCCGCAGCAATGGTTATATCAGTTGGCTCGATATGGATTGATCACCGGAGAAGATGCGAACCGATTCATTGAATTTCACGGCGAACGGCTGAATGACTTCGGCTCCCATGAGCACTTAGGGCGAGCGTTAGTCGCTGCCGGACTGTTGACCAACTTCCAACTGCGACGAGTGCTGTCGGGACAGCCCCAAGGTCTGGTTCTTGGACACTATCGATTACTGGAGCAACTGGGCAATGGCAGCGCCGGCACGGTGTATCTCGCGGAGCATATTCACCTGAAGCGTCGAGTCGCCATCAAGGTCATGGAGACAGGCCCCGATTTTCCTCAGTCGATTCTCGATCGTTTCTTCGCCGAGATGCGGGTTTTGGCCTCCTTGAGCCACCCGCACATCGTGACCGCCTACGACTCGGGGGTGGTGATGCCCTCGGATCCAAGCAGCCCGACCCTGCACTATCTGGTCATGGAACTGCTCGACGGCGATTTGGAAAACTACGTCTACGACAACGGTACCCTGCCGATTCCGCAAGCCTGCGAGTGGATGCGGCAAGCCGCTGCCGGTCTCGTGATGGCCCACGATCATCATCTCATCCATCGCGACCTGAAGCCATCCAACATTTTGCGCGATGAACACAATCAGATCAAACTGGTCGATTTTGGACTGGCCCGCCAGTTCACCAGCACCAAAACGGAGCCACGGTGCCTTTTGGGATCCATCGAGTTCATGGCACCGGAGCAGAGTATCGACCCGACGCAAGCGCGAGAGGCTGCCGATATCTATGCCTTGGGCGCGACGCTGTTCTGGCTGTTGACGGGACACACCCCTTATCCGCGTGAGGAGAGCGTTGCCCGAGCATTGTATCGGCTGCAAAATGAATCTCCGCGGCGGCTCCGTGACTACCTGCCGCAGGCACCGAAAGAGTTAGACGATTTGATCTCGCGGATGCTGGCACGGCATCCCGATGAGCGCCCGGAATCCGCTCGTGTCATGATGCAGTCGCTGGCTCGCTTCGCTGCCCCGATGGCCTCGCATTGGGATTTGGAACTCCACGCCGAGGCCCTCCCCTTGCAAGTCAAAGGCATTGATCCGGAGCGTAAGCCCCACGTCCTCATCATTGACGACGAAGCCTCGTATCGGCGGATGGTGCGGGCCGCCCTCGAACCGATCGGCGTGATCTGTTACGAGGCTGAAGACGGTGTCACCGCGATGGATCTCATCACCGAGAAACCCATCGACGTCATCCTCCTCGATTTGCACATGCCCAATGTGCACGGCTACGATATTCTGCGAGCGCTCCGAGCGCATCCACCTCGGCCGTACCTGAAGGTGTTGATTTCGTCAGGTCGGGGCGGCGCGACCGAGTTAGCGAATGCTTTGGAGAATGGGGCAGATGACTTCATCCCCAAACCGGCTCCTTTGCCGCAATTGATCGCCCAAGTCCAGCACGCCCTTCGGCTGAAAGACGCACAAGATCGCTTGGACCACCTCGCCCGACACATGATGACGGTCAATAAACAATTGGAACACAGCCTGGTCGCTCGCGCGGCCGATGTTCGTCGTGCCGAGGACGCCTTGTTGTTCGCCATGGCCAAAATAGCCGAAATGCGCGAGACCGGGGTCCATTTACACCTGTTGCGGTTGCAGAAATATGTTGGCTGCTTGTGCGAACGACTTCGGGAGGAGCCGGGTTGGGTGGAAATCATCAACAAGAACTTCGTCACCGATTTGGAACGCTGCATCCCGCTGCACGACGTGGGAAAAATTGGCCTGCCCGACGAACTGGTGAATAAAACCACCGCGCTGACGGAGGCCGAGCGTCGGATCATGGAGTCGCATACGATCATTGGATCCAATCTGATTGATGCGGTCGCTCAGAGTTATGGGAAATCGCTTGAGTTTCTCAGCCTGGCCCGGGCCATCGTGCGGCATCACCACGAACGGTGGGATGGCCGAGGCTACCCCGATCGGCTGGCCGGAGAGGACATTCCCGCGGCAGCTCGCATCGCCACAGTCTTGGACGTCTACGACTCGTTGCGACGCCCCCGACCTTACCGACCGGCCATCTCGCATGCTCAAGCGGTGCGGCTCATCCTCTTCGAGTCGCCCGGTCTGTTTGACCCCGCCGTTTTGAAAGCCTTTTCCGCCTGCCAAGACCAATTTCAGCAGATTTATGACACGATGCGCGATTAAAGGCATTGTCTGACCATGCCTTGATCGCGACGTGACAATCGGTAGAGTTGACGGTGAGAGACATCCAGAGGAAATCACTTTCATGCCTCACGTGGCGATTGTGGGTGCCACTGGCGCCGTCGGGGATTTGATCCGCCAACTCCTCTCGGAACGGAATTTTCCGGTCGATTCGATCAAATTCCTCGCCTCCGACCGTTCGGCGGGAAAGGAAGTGTCGTTCCGGGGCGAGAAACATCGCGTCCAACCCATTCGGGCCGAAGCATTTGACGGTGTTGACATCGTGCTTTCAAGCACTCCGTCTTCTGTGAGCCGTGAATTCAGCCCGCTGGCAGCCCGAGCCGGGGCGACCGTGGTGGATAATTCGTCGGCCTGGCGGATGGATCCCGAAGTGCCGCTCGTCGTCCCCGAGGTCAATGCGGACGCTTTGCGCTCCATCCCGAAGCGGATCGTGGCGAACCCCAATTGCGTCGCCATTCCCCTGACTGTCGTCCTGAAGCCGCTGCACGAGCTCGCCGGCCTGAAGCGAGTGGTGGTCGCCACTTACCAGTCCTCGTCGGGAAAGGGGGCGAAAGGGTTACTCGACTTCCAGAACCAATTATTGGCCTACGCCTCGGGCCGACCGGTCCCGCCGCCACAAGCTCATCGAGGCCAACTGGTCGGCAACGTCATTACTCTCGACTGGACCTTGGACCCGAACGGTTACACAGAAGAAGAAAACAAGGTCATCAACGAGACGCGGAAAATCCTGGCGATGCCGGAACTGGCGGTGACGGTCACCTGTGTCCGCGTGCCAGTGCGTGTCAGCCACAGCGAGGCCGTTAACGTCGAATTCGCTCGTCCGATCAGCGTGGAACAAGCGCGAGATGTATTGGCGCAGGCCCCGGGAATTGTGCTGATGGACGAAAGGAAAGGCGAAGTGCCTCAACCGATCCATGCGGAGGGGCGTGACGAGGTGTTTGTCGGGCGAATCCGACGGGATGAGAGCGTGGCTCACGGATTGAATCTTTGGCTTGTCGCAGACAACCTGCGGAAAGGTGCCGCCAGCAATGCCGTCCAAATCGCGGAGCGACTCTTGGAACGAGCGTGATCGGAACGCTTCACGCGGCAACGCCGATCCGGCGGTTTTGGCCTGGGGCACGGCATGCGGAATATTCGCTTCGTCCTTGCCTACGATGGGACCGACTTTTTCGGCTGGCAGACGCAGCCTGGGAAACGCACCGTTCAGGAAACACTGGAACTGGCCATCGCTCGCGTCACCGGCGAATCTCAAATCCGTTGTCATGCTAGCGGCCGTACCGATGCCGGCGTGCACGCCGTCGGGCAGGTGGTGAATTTTTACACAACCAGTGCGCATCCTGTCGAAGTCCTGTTAAAAGCGGTGAACGCTCATTTGCCCTCCGACGTCGTCATTCGTCAGGCCGACGAGGTACCTCAAGCATTTGACGCCAACCGCGACGCCTTGCGAAAACTTTACCGCTACGTGATCCATGATGGTCCGGTACGCGACGTTTTCCAGCGGCGCTATGCGTGGCATTGTCGATGGAAACTGGATGTGCCGGCGATGCGTCGCGCGAGTCGGGTCTTGCTGGGTCGTCACGATTTTCGCAGCTTCGAGACGGATTGGCCCAACCGTCTGACCAGCATTCGCACCATCACGCACCTGTCGGTCAACCGCCTCGGCGAATTCGTCTGGGTGGACGTGGAAGCGGATGGTTTCTTGTACAACATGGTGCGGGCCATCGTCGGCACCCTCGTCAACGTGGGCCGCGGATACTGGCCCGAGTCCTATGTCGCCGAGGCCCTTCAAGCCGGCGACCGCCGTCTGGCTGGCCCGACCGCGCCTCCCGAGGGACTCTTCCTGCTGCGGGTGACCTATGCCGAGTGACCGCCGTTTTCCCTCCCGTCTGACGATCCGGCCGCTCGATCGACCGCCTCGAATTTCCATCGTCGTCCCGGGATCGAAGAGCCTTACCAATCGAGCTCTGCTTCTGGCCGCTCTCCGCACCAAGCCTGGCGAATCGTGCCGACTCGAAAATGCCCTTCGCTCCGAAGACACCGTCGTGATGATCGAATCACTTCGGCGATTGGGATGGACGGTCAACGAAGAGGGGAATGACACACTTGTTGTTCGCCGGCCGTCCTCGACTCGCATCATTCCCGCGACCGTCGCCGATCTCGATGTCGCCAACTCCGGCACGTCGATGCGCTTTCTCACCGCCGCCGTCTCCCTGGGCGAGGGACGATATCGTTTAGATGGCAACAAGCGCATGCGACAGCGGCCCATTCAAGATCTGGTCGACGCCTTGAAAGCCCTCGGCGTTCACATCGACAGCGCGTCGAACAACGGCTGCCCGCCGGTCGTCGTCGAAGCCAATGGTTGGCACACCGGACACGTCACGATTCGGGGAGATGTCAGCAGTCAGTTTCTCAGCGCGATCTTGCTCGCTGCTCCCTCCTCGGGACGCGATGTGGTCATCGAATTGGAGGGCTCGCTCGTTTCGGAACCCTATGTGGAAATGACGGTGGAAATGGTGCGGCAGTTTGGCGGCATCATTGATCGGCCGACTCCGGCTCAGTTCCGTGTCTTCCCGCAGTCGTCGAGCGCACCAACACGTTACGTCATCGAGCCTGACGCAAGTGCGGCGAGCTACTTTTTCGCGGCCGCAGCGATCACTGGCGGATCGGTAACCGTGGCCGGACTGTCGCGGCGATCCCTTCAGGGCGACGTTGCGTTTATCGATGTCCTCTCGGCGATGGGCTGCCGCGTCGACGAGTGCGACGCGGGAATCACGGTTCACGGCCGACCGCTCCGAGGAGTCGACGTCGATATGAATGCGATCAGCGATACCGTCATGACGCTGGCCGCTGTCGCATGCTTCGCCGATGGACCAACGACCATCCGAAACGTGGCCCATATTCGATACAAGGAGACGGATCGAATCACGGCCTTGGCCACGGAGCTCCGCAAACTCGGTGTGGTCGTCGAGGAATCGACGGACCGCTTGACGCTGATCCCGGCCCCCTTGCGTGGGGGCTCGATCGAAACCTACGACGATCACCGCATGGCGATGAGTCTGGCGTTGGTTGGTCTACGGGTGCCTGACGTTGAGATTACCAACCCCGGGTGTGTGTCGAAAACCTATCCCGCCTTTTGGGACGATCTGGAAAGACTTCGTGAGAGATAAAACTCCGCGCCTGCGAGCATCGGTCTCATCGACGCGGCTCGAACCTCCGGAACCGTTATGCGATGCCATTCAGTCGTCCGGTGCTGTCCCCGAAGCTTTGTAGATGAGGCAGGCCGAACAAATCCAGCATCGACAAATAAAGATTCGTCAGGGGCGTATTAAACGGATATTTGATGTGCTGACCGGATTTTAACGTCCCGCCGCCCCCGCCGATAAGGAGGATCGGCAAATCGTCGTGGTTATGGCGATTGCCGTCACCGATACCCGAACCGTAGACGATCATCACATTGTCCAGCAGCGTGGACGAGCCTTCCCGAGCTGCCCTCATCTTGCTCAGGATGTACGCCAATTGCGTCGTATGGAAGACGTTGATCTGGCGGATCTTTTCTTGTTTTTTCTTGTCGCCGCCGTGGTGAGACAAGTCGTGATGCCCTTCCGGGACGCCGATATGGGCATAGCTCCGATTACTACCTTCGTCGGCGAAGACGAAGGTGCTGACGCGAGTGAGATCAGCTTGGAACGCCAGGACCAGAAGGTCTCCCATGATACGAATGTGCTCGCCGTAATCCTTGGGAATTCCGGCGGGAGGTTCCATGCCACGCGCTGCGTTGGGATCGACCGGTTTGCTGAACTGTTCGATCCGATACTCGATGTCTCGAACGGCGTTCATGTATTCGTCGAGCTTCCGCACATCGGCCGCCCCTAATTGGGACTTCAATCGACGGGCATCTTCCTGAACGAAATCCAAGATGCTCTTGCGATATCGATCGCGTTTGGCGGCCGCCTCCGCGTTCTCCTTGGGATCGCGGCCCCGAAACAGCCGTTCAAACACCAACTTGGGATTGACCTCCTTGGCGTTGGGGGTGGACTCGGATCGCCACGAGATATTCGACGAGTACGCGCAACTGTATCCGGAGTCGCAATTACCCGCCTGTCGCCCGGCTTCGCAGCCGATTTCCAGGGAGGAAAATCGAGTTTGCGATCCGACGAATTTGGCCGCCACTTGATCCACCGAGATGCCGACCCGGATGTCGCTGCCGGCGGTCTTCCGAGCTTGCCGTCCCGTGAGGAAGGCCGCCAGACTCCGAGCATGATCGCCCGGACCATCGCCGTTCGGTCGAGCTTTGTCGCACGCCAAACCCGTCAAAACGCTGAAGCGATCCGCGTAGGGGGCGAGGGGCTCTAAAATCTTCGGGAGTTGGCTCAGTTTTCCGGTTTGGGCGGGTGTCCAATCCTCCATGTGCGCGCCGTTCGGCACATAAAAGAATGCCATGCGTTTCGGTGCCATCATGGCGGGGGCCGCACTGGCTCGCTTCGGCAGCATCGCTTCCAGGAGCGGCAAAGCCATCATGGTGCCCAGGCCCTTCAGGACGGTGCGACGAGACATTGGCTGGATCATCATCAACTCCACCTCTCTGTTTTGGCGGATCCACCCGCCGCTACTTTTGCACCATTCGCCGCAGAAATGCCTCGCTCTTGACAATCTCCACGACGATCCGATTCAACCGATCGCCATCGGCCGCCACCACCTGGCTGATACGCTCGATTTCGTTGCGGTCGTGCCGATCGATCCCCCGGCCCAAGGCGTAGGTCAATAATTTCTCGATCAGACATCTTCGGAAGGAGGGCACGTCTCGCTTCAGGATCGCTTTCAGTTCCGCGGGAGTCCTGAACGACGACCCATCGGGGAGCGTCCCCGACGCATCAATCTTAAACTCTCCATCGGTTTCACGCCAGCCTCCGACCCCGTCAAAATTCTCGAGCCCGAAGCCAATCGTGTCCATCCGTTCATGGCAGGTCGCACAGTTCGGATCAGCCCGATGTTGCTGCATCCGTTCTCGCAAACTGGCACTTTTGACCGACTCGCGATCCTCCTTCAATTCGGGAACGTTGGGCGGCGGCGGAGGTGGGGGGACTCCCAAAATATTCTCCAACACCCATTTGCCACGCTTCACCGGCGATGTCCGCGTCGGATTGGAGGTGACAGTCAAGACACTTGCTTGGGTCAACACGCCGCCACGGTTCCGATCCGCTAACTTGACCCGGCGAAACTCCGGTCCACGAACATCGGGGATGCCGTACAATCGTGCCAACCGCTCGTTCACGAACGTATAATCCGCATCAAGCAAATCCAGAATCGACCGATCTTCCTTGATGATGCTCTCTAAAAACATCTCGGTCTCGATCCGCATCCAAACACGCAGGACTTCGTCCCAGATCGGGTACTCTTTGCGCGACGGTTGCACGATGGCGAGATTTCGCAGATTCAGCCACTGCATGCCGAAGTTCTGCACCAAAGCTGACGCCTTGGGATCACGCAGCATGCGCCGCGCTTGCTCCTCCAAAATGGCCGGATCGCGGAGTTTGCCTTGTTCGGCCAATTGGAACAACTCTTCGTCGGGCATACTCGACCAGAGAAAATACGACAACCGAGAAGCGATCTCCCAAGAGTTCAAGGCATAGCTGCCATCCGCTCGGTCGGGGGAGCGATCCGGTTCGACACGGAAAAGGAAGTACGGCGAAACTAAAACGGCCTGAAGACACAATCCCACGGCCGAGTCGAACGACTCGCCATTGCTGTGAGCGCCCTCGAAAATTGTCATCAGCCGACTGATCTCGTCCTCGCGAATCGGCCGACGGTAAGCCCGTCGGGCAAAATTGGCGACGATCGTTCTCGCTCGATTCCTCGACGCGTCTTTCGGATCTCCAAGCATCACGCGAGAGTAAGATTCGGGTTTGCTCCGGTTCGGGTCGGGCGGGTTCACCACTTCGATCGCTGCGACGCCCAGCGTTCGCCGTTCCTTTTTTTCTTCCGCTGGCGAGGGGTTGAGAAATACCAAGGCGATTCGACGCGTGCCCGCTGTGACCTTCGTCTTCGCCTCGATGCCGGTAAAGGTGTTGGTCGGTAACCGGGCCTCAGTGATCCTTTTCCCGTCGATCTCAAAGGCATACCGCACCGGCTCAATCCGTCGATCCCCGGGGAACGGAGCGCCGAAAGCCGTCGCACGGATCACGATCTCCCCATCTTGCGGCACGTTGTGGTCGATGTAAACTGCCCCAGCGGTCTCAAGGTGGCGGTAGCTCCGATTGCCACGCTGTTTGATCTCCGCCTTTGCCGTCGGCTGAAGATCTTTCGCTTCGTAGCGCCGAGTGACGGGCTTGGGCGCTTCGCCGTTTAACATCAGATCCACCACCTTTTCCGACGCCGCAAGGTACTTTTCCATCAAGATCGGCGGGAGGGACAAGACATCGCCGATGTTGTCGAAACCGTGTCCCACATCATCGGAGGGGAAGTCATCAGCAGGAGTGAACGAAATGCCGCACAGGTCACGGATCGTGTTGTTGTATTCGACGCGATTCAGTCGCCGCATCGTCACTCGCCCCGGATTTCCGGCAGGCAACGGCAGTTTTTTCAAAGCCGATCGCAACGAGGACACAAACTCTCGGCGTTGGGCATCGGACGGTTGCGGTTGCTTCTTCGGCGGCATCTCCTTGAGTTCGACTCGGCGCAGCACCGCTTCCCATGTCTCTACATCGTGCCTTGCTGTCAGGTTCAATCCGCCCGAATCTTTCTTCTCGTTGTGGCATCGGAGGCAGTGCTGCTCGAGGAACGGGCGAGCCGCTGACGCAACGGGATCTTGCTCCGCCCAGCCGAGCGACGCCCCTGCCTCGACAAGCAGGGCGATCAGGACGCCCCATTGACGCATTTCACAAACCTCTTGGAAAGTCCACCAACTTGGGAGGGTCGCTTGGAAGTCACACCTTGGGTAGGCCCCCTCTATTCTAACACCGTTGCCGCTGGTCGGCACCAGCAGTTCACACGAGAGATACGATGAAACATCGCCTCGCCGCGTTGGGACC